>CAYNDE010000015.1:17451-19889 GCA_964395535.1 uncultured Pirellulales bacterium | reverse complement strand
CCGAAGCTCTGACCGGCTGAACCTCTAAATGTTATCTCTATGCTGTCCTCAGGCAGTCCCTCGGGACCATATTTTTTCACAATACGATTACTTAAAATCGCACCTATAGCTCTGTCAGTGTTTTTGACAGGAAGCTCGAAGACTATTTTTGTTTTATTTTCGATAGAGGCTTTTGCCTTTTCGATAATCCGCCAGTCAATATGGTCATCAATTCTGCGCTTCTGAGTATTGACCTGCCTCAAAGCCGAGCCTTGAGAGTAGTGGGGTTTACTGAATATAGCCGAGAAGTCCAGTCCCTTCGCCTTGAAATGCTCGACAGCTTTTCTGGTCTTCAATCTTTCAACTCTGCCGACCATATCTTCGAATTTCCTAAAGCCGAGGTCAGCCATAATCTGCCGTACTTCCTCGGCGACAAAATACATAAACCGCTCGACGTATTCTGGCCTGCCGGCAAATCTCTTTCTGAGCCGCTCATCCTGTGTGCCTATTCCGAAGGGACAAGCGCCTTCGTGACATTTTCGAAGCAGAGTACAGCCGAGTGTGACAAGTGCTGCGGTTCCGAAACCGAATCTTTCCGCACCGAGCAGAGCCGCGATGACAACATCTCTGCCCGTCTTTATCTGGCCGTCAACCTGCACCCTGATTCTGTCGCGCAGATTATTCATAACCAATACCTGCTGAGTTTCAGCCAGTCCGAGCTCCCAGGGACATCCTGTGCGCTTGATAGAGGATAACGGGCTTGCACCGGTCCCGCCATCGTGGCCGCTGATAAGAACTTCATCCGCGCCGCCCTTTGCCACACCGGCTGCTATGGTACCAACGCCAATCTCAGCAACGAGCTTTACCGAGACTTTAGCGTCGGGATTTGCGCATTTGAGGTCATAAATCAACTGGGCCAGGTCTTCGATGGAATAGATATCATGATGGGGCGGCGGTGAAATGAGTGTAACGCCCGTTGTTGAATATCTCAGCCGGGCGATTTCCTCAGTAACCTTATGGCCCGGGAGCTGGCCGCCCTCACCGGGTTTTGCACCCTGTGCAATTTTAATCTGCAGCTCTTTTGCATTTGCAAGGTAGTTAATGGTGACACCGAATCGGCCACTTGCGACCTGCTTGATTGCACAGTTTTTGGAGTCACCGTTTTCCGAAGTTATATAACGCGCCGGGTCTTCGCCGCCTTCGCCGGTATTGCTCATCGCACCCAGACGGTTCATCGCAACAGCGAGGCACTCGTGCGCTTCTTTGCTGATAGAGCCGTGACTCATCGCACCGGTGCAGAATCTTTTCACGATTTGGCCGGCAGGTTCCACCTCTTCCAACGGCACTTTTTCGTTTGGTACAAAATCAAAAAGCCCCCTTAATGTACAAAGCTTTTCAGCCTGGTCATTGACGGCGTTGGCATAATCGACATAAGCCTGCGGGTCGTTAAACTTTACGGCGTGCTGAAGTTTGGAAACCGTTATCGGATTCCAGAGGTGATGCTCACCATCGTTTCTGAAATGATAAAATCCACCAAATGGTAACTCAAGCGCCCCTGCGGGGCGCTGCTGAAAAGCATCTCTATGAAGAGCAATTACATACTGTGCAATCTCACGCAGGCCGATTCCGCTGATACGAGAACTCGTTGCTGCAAAATATTTTTCTATGAGTTCGCTGTTCAGGCCGATGGCTTCAAAAAGCTGAGCACCGCAATAGCTTCGAAGCGTGGAGATACCCATCTTGCTCATTGTTTTTAGGATTCCCTTTTTAATAGCGGCTATGTAGTTGTCTGCGATTTGAATCGTCTCCATATCTGCAGGAAGAGCGCCCTGCCGCTGCATCTCATCAAGGGCCTCGAAAGCCAGATAAGGATTAACGGCATTAGCACCGTAACCTGAGAGCAGACAAAAATGCATAACCTCTCTGGGTTCGCCGCTTTCAACAATCAGGCCGACTTCCTTTCTAAGTCCGCAGTCGAGCAAACCGTGGTGAACCGCAGATACCGCTAAAATTGAAGGTATCGCCGCCTTCGACTCATCTACACCATGGTCACTGATGATTATAAAAGAAGCTCCATTTTCGATAGCCCGCTTCGCAGAACTAATAAGGTCATTTATCGCATTTTCGATAGCGACACCCGGCTCTTCCGTATTTACATCAAACAATGCCGAGATGGTAACACATTTAAAATCGTCGCGACTGACCGTTCGCAAACGCTCAACATCTTCGTTCGTAAGGATAGGATGAGGAAGCTTCAGCTGCCTGCAATGCAGCGGTCCTTCATCGAGCAGATTTTGCTTTTTTCCGGTAAAAACCATAAGGCTCATCACGAGGCCTTCACGAAGCGGGTCGATAGCCGGATTTGTCACCTGGGCAAAGAGCTGCTTGAAATAATCGAATAATAATCTCGGCTTATTAGAAAGAACAGCAAGTGGTGTGTCATCGCCCATCGAGCCTAC
>CAYNDE010000015.1:0-17351 GCA_964395535.1 uncultured Pirellulales bacterium | reverse complement strand
GGATTTTTTCCGGTTCAAAACTAATGACACCGGCTTCACTTGCGATAACCGCCAGCCCGTCGGTCGTCACCAGGTACCTGCAGGGTCTCAGGCCGTTCCTGTCGAGCATTCCGCCGACTATAGTCCCGTCGGTAAAAACCATAGCGGCGGGTCCATCCCACGGCTCCATAATCGCAGCGTGATATTCATAAAAAGCACGCTTGTCGGTGCTGATATGATACCTGGTTCCGAATGCTTCAGGAATCATCATCATCATAGAATGCGGCATACTACGGCCCGAGCGTATGAGCAACTCCAAGACGCTGTCAAAACATTCCGAGTCACTGGCACCATCTCTGAGAACAGGGAAAAGGTCGCTGATACTGTCACCGAAGATTTTGCTTTGCATCTTCGGCTCACGCGCCTTCATCCAGTTTCTGTTTCCGCTGAGTGTATTTATCTCGCCATTATGAGCGATACACCTGAACGGCTGGGCCAACTGCCAGTTCGGAAATGTATTCGTGCTGTATCTTTGATGTACTATAGCAAGGGCCGATTTTAACCTCTCATCAGAGAGGTCGGGATAATAGGCGAACAACTGATGCGCCATAAACATACCCTTGTAACAGACCGTTCTCGACGACAGGCTGGTAACATAAAAATCATTACCAGCGTCTATTGCCCTTTCCCTGATGATTCTTTCCGCTCTTTTACGCGCGAGATATAAGTCTCTCTCGAAATCCTCTCCCTGCCGGCTGCAACCATCAACAAATATTTGCCTTATCGAAGGTTCGGCCTGCAAAGCTATCTTTCCGAGACAACTGCTGTCGGTCGGAACTGAACGCCAGCCGAGAACTTTCATACCATAGTGTTTTATGACAGAGGCAAGAACTTCATCGCAGCTTTTACGAATGTCACCATCCTTCGAGGCGAAAACCATCCCGACCGCATACCTGCCCGGTTCACCGAGGGAAAAACCGATTTTTTTAGATTCGGCTGTGAAGAATTGATGCGGTATCTGAAACAAAATCCCTGCACCGTCGCCTGTGGTCTCATCAGCACCGGCGGCTCCACGATGATGCAGATTCAACAAAATCTCTTTGCCATACTCAATTATGGAATGGCTTTTTCTGCCGGCGATATCGACAACCGCGCCGATACCACAGCTGTCATGCTCAAAAGCCGGATTGTATAGTCCTTTCGATTCCATTTTCACTTTATAAGCTTACTTAATAATAAACTCTATATTTATCTCACTTATTACGTAATAAGATTGCCTAATTAAATATACTCTCTTTTCAAAGATTCAGGCAGTTAATTATCTTTATATCAATTTTCAACGATGTTAATAATATCAGGATACGTTATAAGATATTAATAGCCCTGAGCAGAGATAAATCTCCACCCAGGGCCAACCAATAGCAAAATCCTGTGAAAACTATACGCTCTTTCAGCGAGACTTAACAATCATAATAAAGATGAAACTCATAGGGATGAGGTCTCAGTGCCAGCGGGTCAATTTCGTTATCCTTCTTCCACTGAATCCAGGTCTCAATCAAATCTTCAGTAAAAACATTGCCGGCTATAAGGAACTCGTGGTCCTTTTCAAGTGCATCTAATGCCTCAGCAAGAGAGCCCGGTGTCTTCGGATACTTCGCCAGTTCTTCGGGCGTCATTTCATAAATATCACGGTCTAACGGCTCGCCGGGTTCGATTTTATTCTGAATTCCATCCAGAACAGCCATAAGCATAGCAGTCCACGTGAGGTATCCATTACACGTAGGGTCGGGACAGCGAAATTCCAGTCTCTTGGCCTTCGGGTTTGACGAATACATCGGAATCCTGACACCCGCAGAACGGTTTCTCTGTGACATCACAAGATTAACAGGAGCTTCAAAACCGGGCACGAGTCTCCTGTATGAATTCGTTGTCGGAGCCGCAAAAGCCAGAATTGCCGGAGCGTGTTTTAAAATTCCGCCTATGGCATAAATACCGATGATACTAAGACCGGCATAACCATCCCCTGCAAATAATGGTTTGCCACCCTTCCAAAGCGAGAGGTGAGTGTGCATACCACTGCCGTTATCTTCAAAAACCGGCTTTGGCATAAATGTCACTGTCTTTCCGTTCCTTTTTGCAACATTCTTGGCAATATATTTATACCACATAAACTGGTCAGCCATTTTTAACAGGTCATCAAACTTCATATCAATTTCACTCTGGCCGGCTGTGGCTACCTCATGGTGGTGACATTCAACAATAATACCGACCTTTTGCATTTCAGCTACCATTTCCCCTCGAAGGTCATAATAGGTATCAGTCGGGCTTACCGGGAAGTAACCACCTTTGAAACTGGGTTTATATCCAAGGTTTGGCTCTTCAAAACGGGCGGTATTCCAGGCACCCTCGACAGAATCTATTTTATACATACCCGTATGCTGATTTTGCTCATATCGAACCTCGTCGAATATAAAAAACTCTGGCTCCGGCCCTATTAAGCACGCGTCGGCTATACCGGTTTTCTTTAAATAAGCCTTACCCTTTCTCGCAACGTGGCGCGGGTCGCGGCTGTAATCCTCTTTAGTGACAGGGTCAACTATGTTAGCTATGATGCTTACAGTCGGCTCTTTAAAAAACGAGTCCATAACAGTGGTAGCAGGGTCAGGCACAGCGAGCATATCTGAGACATGAATTCCCTGCCAGCCGCGAATTGATGAGCCGTCAAAGCCGACACCGTCAACAAAAGTATCCTCATCCCATGTATCAACAGGAAAAGAACAATGCTGCCAGGTTCCTAAAAGGTCGGTAAATTTCAAGTCAACCATTTTTGCATTATTTTTCTTTGCAAATTCAAAAAATTCTTTCGGGGTCATTCTATTTTTCCTTTCAATAATAATTTTAATCAGCCTTTAGCCTATTGCCTTTCCACCTTTTTCCCCTGTACGAATCCTTATACATTCCGGCAGGTCGATAATAAATATTTTGCCATCACCTATCTGACCTGTTCTTGCTCCTTCGGTTATTGCTTCTACAGTCGGCTCGACAAACTCTTCGTTGACCGCTATTTCCAACTTTACTTTTTTCAGCAAGCTGCCCTGCTCCTTATGCCCCCTATAAACTTCTGCGATGCCTTTTTGTCTGCCTCGGCCGACAACATTCGATACAGTAACAAGATTAATCTCCTTTTCGGTCAATAATTTAAGCACTTCATCCAGTCGGTCCGGTTGAATAACAGCTATTATATACTTCATTATTTTTTCCTTTTTCGTTTAGTCAACTATAGTATAAGCGGCCTCTCGATGCTGCGTCAAGTCCAGGCCCACCCGTTCTTCGTGCTCGGTGACCCGCAATTTCATTACAGCATCCACGAACTTTAGAAGTAAGGCGCCGACAACAAATGAATACACAATTGTGATAACAACCGCCTTGACCTGAATCCATAACAGCGCCGGATTGCCGTACAATAAACCATCCGCTCCATCGGGATTAATCGTTTTCGTGGCCCATATACCGGTTGCAAGCACACCCCAGATGCCTCCTATTCCATGTACACCAAAGACGTCCAATGAATCATCGTAACCAAGCGTTGCCTTAAGACAAGTTACTGCCAGCCACGGAAACACTCCAGCACCTATACCTATCCATATTGCCCCCATTGGCGTAACAAAACCGGAGGCCGGTGTAATGGCCGCAAGGCCGGCCACTGCACCTGTAATCATACCCAAAGTAGTCGGTTTTTTATACCTGAGCCAGTCAAGTACCGACCAGGTTGTTCCTGCAACTGCGCCCGATATATGCGTAACGGTAAAGGCATTTCCAGCAAGACCAGAGGCCTTCAGCGCACTGCCCGCATTAAAACCGAACCAGCCGAACCAAAGCAAACCAGCACCCAAAACTGCAAAAGGTAAATTATGCGGAGGTGATATGCCGGATGGATATCCCCGCCTTTTTCTCAGAATCAATGCAGCCGCCAAAGCAGTCATACCTGCGTTGATATGAACCACCGCTCCTCCCGCAAAGTCAAGAGCACCGGCATTCTTCAAAAAACCGCCTGCACCCCAGAACCAGTGTGCAATCGGGTCATATACAATGGTCGCCCACAGCAGTGAAAAAACCACAAATGCCGAAAATTTCATCCTCTCGGCAAAAGCTCCAATGATAAGTGCCGGTGTGATAACAGCAAACATCATCTGAAACACCATAAATACTTCTTGTGGTACCGTTGCGATGTAGTCGGCATTCGGCGTCATACCTACACTTTTCAAAAAGGTCCACTCAAGACCTCCAATAATAGAGCTTTTATCCGGCCCGAATGATAAACTATATCCGCAAACAACCCACTGAATGCTTATGATGCACAGAATCATAAAACACTGCATAAGTAACGACAAAATATTTTTTCGTCGCACCAGCCCACCATAGAAAAATGCCAGCCCCGGAGTCATAAGCATTACAAGTGCCGCTGACATCAGTACCCACGCTGTATCTCCCGTGTCGATTGCAGGATTTTGACTTGTCAAAGAACTTTCTTCACCCGATAATTCTGTTTTGCAAAACGCTATTCCCGCGGTTAATAAAAGAATTACTACTAAAGTCAGTGTTATCTTCATTCTTCTTTACTCCTTGACGTCTTCTTAACGGCTGCTTTTGAATAAAACTTTTTGCAACTATAGAAAACGGCTGCTTGTTAATTATTAGCAATGAACGTGCCAGTTTTTACGAATTAACCTAAGCTCTTATTATGCAAAGAGATGCAAAAATGATAAGGATAGAAAAGCTTGTAAATATATAACATTATTGTAATATATATACTTTTACGAAACATAATTGTATTTTTATTATTAATTTATACTAATACTTTGAAATATACCTTGGCTTTATGAATAATATTTCATCATTAGAAGCTTTTTGACAGGCTAATACCAGCAAAGAAGTAATCGCTTTCCTCCCTGAACGCATTTGAATTTCGGATTGAATCGCCCAAAAGCGTTACATAATACAGGTTTCCTGCAAATGTCCAGCCGTCGGACAACTCAACAGGAAACGAGGCCGTCAACTGCCAGTAATTCAACTTATTATCATTAACTCCCCAATAAGCATGGTTGTACGAGCTCGAACCCCAGGTCAGCTCCAAGCCAAGAGTTAAACCAACTGGCAAATCCGGCCCGAGCTCGAAAATTTTATCTATTGAATGCTCAAGGTTAAATGAGACGAATGTACCTGCAGCAGCGTGAACATCATGATAAATTGTAAAAGACGGATTCAGCGGCAAATCGAAATTCAGTCCCCAGTAAATCTCGGTAGTATCACCAGCACTCGGGAAATAATAATAAATCGTACCGAAGGAGAAACCTATACCATCGAAACCCGGCAGGTCATCAGAATAATCCAGGATATAATCAAATTCGGTGAATTCATCGTTCTGGCCGTTTATATTTGTTGTTTCAAAATTCCCCCAGAAGGTAGCCGTCCATTTTCCAAAATTAATGTCAACATTAGGCCAAAGGACCGGGTCGTCTACGACATTCTGGCCCCTCCAGATATATTTACCAACATAATCCAGAGATAAATCAACAGAGACACCCTCATCATCTTCTGCGTAAACAAAGCCTGTTAATGCAGCAAAACAAAAAAAACAATTCAAAAGCATATTTCTGACACTCATAGCGATTTCCTCTTTAAAACCTCCAAAGAACATTCTAAACCAACGGATTTTTAGTAAAATCTTAAAAGAGCAATTATAATGCCAAAAAAACAAAAACCATAACCTCTTGATTTATATAAAGTTAAGTAGATAATTAAAAATATAACTGTAACATATTTGAAATATTAATATACTAATGGTACAAATATGTAGTATATTAAAAAAGAAAGCTCAATAAAGTAGCACCGATAAGGATTTGAACTCAATAGCTATGAAAAACGATACAAACATCTTAAAACAGTCAAAATTCCCTAATGTCCTTGATACCCTTTACAAAATCAGCCAGATTCTTGCTGCGGGATTAAATCAAAGGCAGACACTGGCTGAGGTGCTCGATATGCTCGACAATGAACTGGATATGAAAAGGGGGGCAATAACCCTTCTGTCACCGAGCGGAAATGAAATAACAACCGAAGTCACACTGAATCCGCCAGAAAAACACTTTACAAAAGTAATCTACAAAATAGGTGAAGGAATTACCGGCAAAGTCATGCAAACCGGCAAGGCAATGATAGTGCCAAAGGTATCGGAAGAGCCTTTGTTTCTTAACAGATTCGGAAGGGGCAAAGAAATAAAGGAAGAGATAAGCTTTATTTGCGTACCTATCTCGATAGATAAAGAAACAATAGGAACGATATCAATAGACAGGGTATTTAATCAAAAAATTCCTCTTGAAGATGACCTGCGGGTATTGAGTATTGTAGCAAGTATGATAGCAAATAATGTAAGAGGCCAGCGGGAGGAAGAAGCGCTGCGGCGAACGCTCGAAGATGAAAATATAAGACTTCGCAGCGAGCTTGAGGACCGGTTCAGGCCTGAAAATATCATCGGCAACTCGAATGCCATGCGAGATGTTTACAAACAAATACACCAGGTTGCAGCAAGTGATACAACCGTCCTGGTACGAGGTGAATCAGGCACTGGCAAGGAGTTGGCAGCTCATGCTATTCATTACTCGAGTCCGCGAGCAAATGGCCCGTTTATCAAAGTCAACTGTGCAGCCCTTAACGAAAACCTGCTGGAAAGTGAGCTGTTCGGCCATGAAAAAGGAGCCTTTACAGGGGCTATTCAGAGCCGGAAAGGCCGGCTGGAAGAATCTTACGGCGGAACTGTCTTTCTCGACGAGATTGGAGATTTCTCACAGGTCATACAGATAAAACTGCTGCGCGTTCTCCAAGAACGTCAGTTTGAACGGGTCGGCAGCAATAAAACTCTCGAAACGAATGCAAGAATTATAGTTGCGACAAATCATGACCTCGAAAAAGCCGTTGAGGATAACAGCTTTCGCCAGGACCTTTATTACCGGATAAACGTTTTCCCCATTTTCCTGCCGCCGTTGCGTGACCGCAAGGATGATATACTTTTACTGGCGGATTACTTTGTTGAAAAGTACTCGAAGAAAATGAATAAAGACGTCAGGCGGATAAGTACGCCGGCAATCAATATGATGGTTGCTTATCACTGGCCGGGCAACGTCAGAGAGCTTGAGAACTGCATCGAAAGGGCGGTACTTTTAAGCACCGACAGCGTGATTCACGGCCACCATTTGCCGCCGACACTACAAACATCAGAAGCTTCAGATACCATCGGCATCGGCTCATTGAAGGATAGAGTGGCGCTTTTTGAACGAGATGTAATTATCGATGCCTTAAAGCGACACAACGGCAGCATTGCCGCGGCAGCACGCGACCTGGATTCAACTGCAAGGATTATAGGATACAAAATCAAAGAATTAAGCATTGACTACAAAAAATATCGCAGGAAAAGGAGTTGATTATGACTGCGTGGGCAAGTACCGGCATTTATGGTCTGGATAAGATACTCGGTGACCTGAAAAAAGGAGACAACGTCGTCTGGCAGGTTGACAGCATAGAAGACTACGTGCATTTTGTGAATCCATACATTACGAAGGCGATACAGGACAACCGCAACATCGTTTATATGCGTTTTGCGCAGCATAAACCTCTGATAGACCAGCAATCAAATGTCACCATCTATACGCTCAATGCTGACAGCGGATTCGAGACCTTTACGAAACAGGTGCATAACATAATTGCAGAACACGGCTTAGAGACTTATTACCTGTTCGACTGTTTATCGGATTTGCTCAGCGCCTGGGCTACGGATTTAATGATCGGCAATTTCTTTATGGTCACCTGCCCCTATCTATTCGAGCTGGAGACAATAACCTATTTTGCAATACTTCGAAACCGTCACTCTTTCAAAACCATCGCGAGAATTCGCGATACAACTCAACTGCTGCTGGACGTATATAATTTCGAAGGCAACTTCTATGTACATCCCCTAAAGGTCTGGAACCGTCACTCACCCACTATGTTCCTGCCGCATAAGATGAAGGGGCAGGATTTCATTCCAATTATAAGCAGCATGGACGCAGCAAAACTTTTCTCCCATATCTCTCAAAAAGGCCTGGATGGTTCTGCAAGAATCCTCGACCATTGGGACAGGCTGTTCATGGACTCAGAGAAATTATTAACTAAGCCTTCAAACACAGAAGAAGTCACAAGGAATATCGAGCAGATTTGTAAAATAATTATCGGCAGGGAGAAGAGGATTTCATCGCTGGCACAGAAGCATTTTACACTTGAAAATCTTATAAACATCAAATCCAGACTTCTCGGCAGCGGATTTATCGGCGGAAAAGCTGCGGGGATGCTTCTGGCACAAAAGATTCTGTTGAGTGACAAATCTATGGATTGGGAACAATACCTCGAGCCGCACGATTCATTTTATATCGGCTCAGACGTTTTTTATACCTACATCGTTGAAAACGGCTGGTGGAAACTTTTTATGAAACAGAAAACGCCGGAAGACTACTTTACAGCTGCCGAGCTGCTAAAGGAAAAGATGCTTACGGGCAAATTCCCAGAGCAGATACGTGAGCGTTTCCAGGAGATGATAGAATATTTCGGACAGTCTCCCATCATCGTACGCTCAAGCTCACTTTTGGAAGATTCTTTCGGCAACGCCTTCGCTGGCAAATACGAGAGCATTTTCCTTGCTAACCAGGGCAGTCCGCAGCAGCGACACGCTCAATTTGAAGAAGCGGTCCGGAAAATCTACGCCAGCACAATGGATGAAAATGCACTAACCTACCGTTTGCAAAGAGGATTGGCTCAGCAGGATGAACAAATGGCTTTGTTGGTCCAGAGAGTTTCCGGCTCTTACCATAATCATCATTTCTTTCCCGACCTTGCGGGTGTTGGAATTTCTTATAATACTTTTACCTGGCATCCGAGCCTCGACCCGAAAGCAGGTATGCTCAGGCTGGTAATCGGCCTTGGAACCCGTGCGGTGGACCGGGTTGAAGACGACTATCCTCAAATAATCGCCCTTGATAAACCGCTGCTCAGACCTTATGCAGACTCGGAGGATATCAAAAGATTCTCACAGCATCGTGCTGAAATTATTGATACCAATCAAAACAGTCTGACGACTTTGAGCTCACCAGAGCTTATCAATGAACTGACCTTTGATATTGATTTGATAGCAACACCGGACCATCAAACAGAGCAAAGAATGAACGAACTCGGAATGAAAGAAAAACGGGCCTGGATATTGACGTTCAAAAAATTACTGTCAGAAACGGATTTCCCGACAATTATGCAAAGGATGTTAAAGACGCTCGAGAACCATTACCAGTATCCTATCGACGTGGAATTTACCACCAATTTTACAAAAGACAGTCGGTTTAAGATCAACCTCCTTCAGTGTCGGCCATTGCAAACAAAAGGCTTAAGGGCGAATGTGCAAATTCCGGATAATATCGAAAAAAACAAAATACTGATTAAATCTCACGGCTACACTATGGGAGGGAGCATTTCGCAGCCCATCAAAAGAATGATTTACATAGAGCCCAAAAACTACATTGCAAAGACCCTTTCAGAAAAATACGAAATCGCACGAATCGTTGGGAAATTAAACAGACAAATAACCAACAAAGAAACAACGCCGACCATGTTAATAGGACCGGGCAGATGGGGAACAACAACACCTTCTCTGGGTGTGCCGGTAAACTTCGCAGAAATTAACAATACTTCTGTTATTGTGGAAATAGCATACGAAGGCGGCAACCTGATGCCGGAGCTTTCCTTTGGAACACACTTTTTCAATGACCTTGTTGAAAGTGATATTTTTTATATAGCTTTGTTCCCTCAAAAGCAAGAAGTCACCTTTAATGAAAAACTCCTTTCAGAAATGCAAAACCTTCTGACCGATTTTGTGCCTGAGGCAGAAAAGTACAAAGACGTGATTAAAGTATATGAAAATAGCGAGAAAAATCTTCAACTTATCTGCGATGTGATATCACAAAAAATTATTTGTCTTCTTCCATAAACTCTGCTTTTATCAAAGACACATCTACTTCTTTTGAACGTTAGTTATCGGAAACAAAATCTGCCTTACCGTTATAAGACCAAGTGACAATATGAAGAAATACGAGGACCTAAAACAAGCTGCAATACATCCGATAATATATACCTAACAATTACGATAGTACTTTAAACACCTTCCTCTCGCGTTTGTTCCATGAGCTAAACGTTAAGCGGCAGTATAATATAACCGAAAATAATAACAAAATATGGGCTGACCGTGTAAATATTATAACTTTTGGGAGTATATTGGTGTTTTCGAAAAGAACTACCCCGAGAAGTGACTCTTTGTATTTAGCAGTTTACCCTGCTTCGCACCTGTACTTTACAGCTATAAAAAAGAGGTAACAAGGAAAAACTGGCACAGAGAAACGGCATAGGTTAGCTTGATATCAAAAAAAGAAATGAGACTCAAAACCTACATACTGATGTTCGTTGTCTTGAGCCTTCTGGCATCAGTGCAAGTCCAGCAAGCCCGGGCTGCAGAAAGCAAAGAGTATCAAATCAAGGCAGCTTTTTTATATAACTTTATACAATTCGTTGAATGGCCCAAGGAAAAAGCGGCCGATAGTAATCAACCGATAATCATCGGAATCATCGGCAGAGACCCTTTCGGGAATGTCTTCGAATCCCTAAAGAACAAAAAAATCAAAGGCAAAAGCGTAATAATAAAAAGGTTTAAACCTTACGAAGAGCTAAAAATAAACGGAGTGCTGGAAAGCACAAGCGATGAACTAAAAAACTGTCACGTTCTGTTTATTTGCTCATCGGAAAACAGGAATATCAATCAGATAATCGACATTGTTAAAACCAGCAGCGTTCTGACCGTCGGAGAGACTCATTATTTTCTTGAGAACGGTGGAATAATTAATTTTGAGCTCGAAGAAAAAAAGGTCCGCTTTGCAATCAACCTGGACGCTGCAAATACTGCAAAGCTAAAAATCAGCTCTCAGCTATTGCGGCTGGCAAAAAGAGTAGTACAGGAAAAGAAGCAGACAAAAAAAGCCGATAAGTAACAACAGGGTTTAAATATGGCTATTCCCAGGTTCCAAGACATAACAATAAAGAACAAGCTAACGGCAATAATAATGCTGACGAGTGTCACTGCGCTGCTTATGGGACTAGGTGCCTTTATCACATGGGAATACTTCGATATCAAGAAAAACATGGTAGAATCTCTTTCAACGCATGCTTCCATAATAGCGGACAACACCAAAGCGGCTGTGGTTTATGAAAACGCTGATGATGCCAAAGAAATGTTGAGCGCTCTGAGGGCGGCCCCTTCTATTATTCATGCTCGAATTTGTACCGAAGACAACAATACCTTAGCAATTTTTAATAAAGACCCAAACGACGCAAGTGTACATCTATTACAAATTAAGAAAGAGGGATATAACTTCACACGCGATTCCCTGAACCTGCAAAAAAACATCATGCTCGATAATGAAAAAATCGGTACAATTTACCTGAAAAGCGATCTTAGTAACATAAAACATGGAGTAACAAGAACAGCAACAATCGGAGGAATCATTGCGGCAATCATAATATTTGTAACATTTCTTGTCTCATCAAAACTTCAAAAAATTATCTCCGGACCGATTCTCAGCTTAGCTGGAGTTGCAAAGGATGTGTCCGAACACAAGGACTACTCTACACGAGCACTAAAGCAAAGCAATGATGAAGTAGGTCAGCTTATCGACGCCTTTAATGAAATGTTGTATGAGATTCAGGAACGCGACCTGGAACTTACTCATCTTAATGAAAAGCTGGAACAACGAGTCAAGGAACGCACAGCTGATTTAATGAATGCCAACAAAAAGCTGGAAAAATTAAACAGGGAGCTTGAACAAACGGTAGAAAAACTGACAGCAGCTAATATCGAACTTGCCGATTTTGCCCATATAGCAGCTCATGATTTAAAAGCCCCGCTACGGGCTATCGGCAGCCTGGCTGGTATGATTGTAGAAGATTATAGAGACAAGCTGGATGAAAATGGTCAAAAGCAACTTAATCTTCTTACACAAAGAACAGAGCGAATGAGCTCGCTTATCAACGGAATCCTAAAATACTCTGAAGTTGGTCAATTAAGTAATGGGCAGGAACAAGTTGACCTCAATCAAGTGGTAGAAGATACAATATTAAATATTGCGCCTCCGGAAAACATCGAAATAAAAGTGGAAAACACATTACCAACTATCATCTCTGAAAGAACACATATGCTGCAGCTCTTCCAGAACCTGCTGAGCAACGCCATAAAATATATGGACAAACCGCAGGGCCTTGTCAAAATCGGCTGCGTCGAAGAGGACGATTTCTGGAAATTTTATGTCTCCGACAACGGCCCCGGTATAGAAGAAAAATACTATGACAGAATTTTTACTATCTTTCAGACACTTAAAAGACGCGATGAAGTAGAAGGCACAGGCATAGGCCTTACGATGGTGAAAAAAATTGTCACACTGTACAACGGTAAAATATGGGTGGAATCCAAAGTGGGGCATGGAAGCACATTCTTTTTTACTTTGCCAAAACAAAAAAAGGAGGCGAAAAAACATGCGAAACTCCAGACCAATATTGTTGGTTGAAGACGACGACGTGGATGCGATGACAACAAAACGTGCCCTCGGTGAAATCAAGGTGACAAATGAATTAATACACAGAGTTGACGGCGAAGATGGACTGGATTATTTAAGGCAAGACAGTGCTCAGAAACCTTGTGTAATACTTCTGGACCTGAACATGCCTAAGATGAACGGCTTTGAATTCTTGAAACACATAAAGGACGATGAAGACTTAAAGAAAATACCTGTAGTAGTATTAACCACATCCGATGCGGACCAGAATATAGTCGAAAGCTTCGAATTGGGAGTTGCGGGTTATATCACAAAACCGGTCGATTACAAGCAATTTGTCGAGGCGATAAGAACAGTGAATATGTACTGGACATTAAGTATGCTGCCCAAAGGAGATTGATGCAACTGTTTCTAATCACCTGTTCTTTGAAGTATAAAGTAAATATTTTAATGGCAAAACTGTGTTATTCCTTAATAGGCTGGGGTAAATCGACCCGGAGTTTTGGCAAAGACTGAGGATAGTTTTGTCGAATAAACTCAATCAGCTTTTCCCGAACGTGGCAGCGAAGAGTCCAGCCGGCTGACGCATCGGGAGCACTCATAAGAGCACGCAGCTCAACCGTCTTCTCGGAGGTATTGGTAACCTGCAGCACACATACCTTTCCATCCCAAAGTTCAGATTCCTTTAAAATACTTTGCAGGTGCTGCCTAACAGCCTCGATGGGCACTGAATAATCAACATAGATAAACACAGTACCAAGCAAATCCGCTGTCTTTCGAGTCCAGTTCTGAAACGGCTTTTCTATAAAATAGGTTATGGGCACAATCAGGCGCCTTAAATCCCATATTTTGACAACAACATAGGTCAAGGTTATTTCTTCTATTCTCCCCCATTCGTTCTCAACAATGACAACGTCATCTATGCGAATCGGCTGGGTAAAAGCGAGCTGAATACCTGCTATAAAGGTCCCTATGGTCTTCTGAGCCGCCATACCAACGATAAGGCCGATGATACCCGCTGATGCCAGAATGGTAGTGCCAAGCTGACGTACCTTCTCGAAGGTCATCAACATTGTCCCAATCGCCAAAATAATAACTGCCACAATTACTATTCTTTTCAAAACACCCAATTGTGTATGGATTTTTCTGGCGGCGAGATTGTCTTTTCTGTCAACCTGAAAACGATTCAGAATATAATCATCCAAAACATAAGTACTTTTTATTATCAGCCAGCAAACAACAGCTATAATAGCAAGGCTGAAAATGTGCTTAGCAGTATCGAGAGCATCACCTTCAAGCGAATAGGGTAAAAGTAACCTGACAACAACTAAAACCACCATCCACAGTAAAGGCCGATAGCAATGATTAACGAACGAATTATCCACCGGACTCGCCGTCCGCCTGCTAATTTTCAGCAATATCTTAAAAACAAAGTAATGGCCGATAAGGCCAAAAACCACAGCAAGGCCAAACAGCCAGATAAGCCCCTGCCAGCTTTTGATTAATCCCAACATTAAAGCCTCCTTTCAATCCTCCAGTCGCCTATGTCAAAACAGCAAGCCAATAAAGCTACTCGTTCAATATGGCGTTCAGCATATACAGATAATCTGACAGTAATCTCGTTATAAGAAATTTCTGTCTCACGGTTTCTTTGGCCTTTTGCCCAATATTTATTGCTTCATCAGGACTTTTAAGTAAATGCACAATCTTGTCGGCAAATCCTTTTATGTCATCCGGCTCGAACAAAAAGCCATTCTTACCGTCCTCAATCTGGACCGGTATTCCACCGACATTTGAGGCTACAATAGCCCTTGCTTTCCACATCGCCTCGGTGACAGCCAGGCAGAACCCCTCCCTCTTGGATTTCTGTATTATTACGCTGGAAAATCTCTGGACGGCATTTACCAGGGTCTCACTATTACCAATGACAAAAAGTATGTCACCTTTTCTGGCGAGCTTGTCGGCTTTGCGATAAACCTTTTCATACATCCTCAGCCCCTCAGGGTCATCACCTGCTACGTTGTAGCAGAAAAGCAATCTGCAGTCGACTTCCTCTTTAACCAGCTTAAATACGTCAATCACTCCTTCGGGGTCCTTCCAGGGGTCAAGCCTTGAGACCTGCGTTATGACAGGTTTATCCGTCGGAACACCGACTTTTTTCATCTGCTCCAAAATAACCTCATCGCTGATTTCCTTGTTTTTCTGACTGAGCGGATTGATAGCCGGAAACATAAGTCTCTGATCTACAGGCAAATCCTCTTTGAAATATCTTTCACTTGAAAAAACAATCTGGTCGTATTTCAGCAAAAAGCCCTTAAGAAAATCCCACAGCTCCTTATTGGGGTCAGTCAAATCAATGTGGCAGCGCCATATCCAGGGCTGACTTTTCCTGTATGAGCGGATTAACGCAAGCGGCTGGGGGTCGTGAATAATCACACAATCGTGTTCCAGATGAGTAAATCTGGAGAAATTTTCGTTAACCTGAAGATATAAACGTTTTTTTCTTTCAGATAAATTAAGCTTTGCGCCCTGCAGTGCATTGTGGAAACTTTTCGTTATCTCAAAGAATTCCTGGCTGCCGTGGAGGATTCTCCAGCCGGCATTTATACCAACATCATTCATCAGCATAACAAGAGAGTAAAGAATCTCTGCCACCCCGCCTCCCTGATAGGTAGCATTAAGATGGACAATATGCCTGCCGTACAGCCCTCTTGCTCTTGCGTAAATCTCTGCCAACGTCTTATCAGGTACTATATGACGAAAATTTTCAAGACTTAACATAACAACTCCTAAACGAATTTTTCATTTTACCAACTTCTCAAGTAATAACCTCAGCTCATAAACCGAACCAAGACTGAACCGTGCCTTCGAAATACCATATCCGATTTTAATTGAAAATGCTTTTTCCGGCAAAACAGAAAATAAATCCTCGTCGGTATAATCATCGCCCGCCGCAAGGATAAAACTGTTCTTTCGTTTTTCAAGCCACTGTTTTGCAATTCTTCCCTTGCCAACGCCCGTATTCTTTACCTCAAGGATTTTGCTGCCCTCAAAAACACCCACACCCAAATTAGCGGTAAGGCTCAATATGGCATCTCGCAGTTCCTGAGTCCTGGCATAAGCCAGTTCAGGGTCTGCCCTGCGAAAATGCCAGACAAGAGAAAAATCCTTCTCCTCAAGAAAAGAGCCCGGCGTTCTGTCAGTGTACAGCTCAATGATAGGCCTTATAATCTGTTTCCAGTCATCTCGTAAAGGCTCTATTACTCGCCACTCCTTATCCCGTTCTTTAATCCAGGCGCCATGCTCGGCAACCAAAGAAACATCAAGTTCTCCAATCCACGTTTCCAGCGTCGTCCTGTCCCTTCCACTTATTATTACGACCTCATTTTTTCTGTCGCTGCTGATGGCCCGCAGCAATTTTAACAGGCCGGCATCAGGGCCTGCCTGTTTCGGTCGACCAGCAAAACCCACTAACGTGCCGTCATAATCAAGCAAAAATAACCTTTTAGAGCTTTTCTTAAATTTTCTAATTACCTGCTCTTTGAGGCTCTCATTTAGGTAACGTACAGACAGTTTATGCTGGATTTTTTTTACATCTGTTAAAGTCTCGGTAAAATCATGGGCCCATCGAGTCACATTATACCGTGAAAGTCTGGCCTGCATTAATCTGTTACGTTCAATTTGCTCTTCGAGAGGCATTTCGAGAGCTTTTTTTATGGCTTCGGTTATAGCCGCCTTATTCTGAGCATTGACAACAACCGCCTCTCCGAGTTCACTTACAGCACCAGCCATTTCACTGAGAATTAGAACACCTTTGCCGTTCTTCTTGGTCGCTATAAATTCCTTTGCAATAAGATTCATCCCGTCACGCAGAGGAGTAACGAGAGCAACATCAGCGATATTATAAAGTGCGGCAAGCCTCTCAAAAGGCACAAATCTGTATAAATACCAGATTGGCACCCAGCCGATGGTCCCGTGTTCTCCGTTGATTCTTCCCACGAGCGATTCCAGCCGCTGTCTTAATGCTATATAGTGTTCAACCCCCGTCCTCGAAGGGACAGCAAGAAGTATCAACGTCACTTTCTCTTTATATTGAGGGTTCTGCGACAGAAACAGGTCAAAAGCTTCTATCCGCTGAATAATCCCTTTGGTATAGTCCAGCCTGTCTATAGATATGATTATTTTCCTATCACCCACCTTTTTGCGGATTATATTTAGGTTTCTCGAAACCTTAAGGTCCTCAGCAGCAGTTGAGTATTTCTCGTAATCGATACCCATAGGAAACGCATCGACTTTCAAAATTCTGTTATCCACAGCAACCAGGCCCATAGAATGTTCTACTCCTATGATTCTGGCTGCACTGCTGAGAAAGTGTCGAACATAATCATACGTGTGAAAACCTATAAGGTCTGCACCTAAAAGACCTCTGAGAATTTGTTCACGCCAGGGCAAAAAACGAAACAACTCAAATGATGGAAAAGGTATATGAAGAAAAAAACCGATTTTGGCATCGGGCAGCTTTTCGCGCAAAAGAGCAGGTAAAAGCATAAGCTGGTAGTCATGAATCCAGATAAAATCACCGCTTTTGGCCTTTCTTAATACAGCCTGGCAAAAATCCTTATTCACACGTTTGTACGCCTGCCAGTAGCGGTCCTCGTATACCGTATAAAACGGGAAATAATGAAAAAGAGGCCAAATCGTCTT
>CAYNDE010000014.1:0-21357 GCA_964395535.1 uncultured Pirellulales bacterium | reverse complement strand
TTATTTCCATCGCGCTTACTTTTGGCGCACCTGTAATAGAGCCGCCGGGAAAGGTTGCTCGAAGGACATCACAAAAACAAATCTTTTCGCGAAGCCGTCCGGCAACCGTGGCGACCGCGTGAAAAATGGTTGGGTAAGCTTCAATAGTTCGCAGCTGAACAACCTGTCTTGTGCCCGGCACACAAATTCTGGCAAGGTCATTGCGTTCCAAATCGATTATCATATTCAGTTCAGCCTGCTCTTTTCCGCTGACAGCCAGCTCATTAAAGTTTTTTGTATTAATTCTTTTGTTATCAAGCGTGTCACTTACTCTTGGTCGGGTGCCCTTGATAGGTTTTGTGCTGATAAGCCCGTTATTGATTGTGATGAACATCTCCGGTGATGTGCTGACGATAGTGAATTCACTGCCGTCGATATAAGCAGCATAGCCGCTCGGATTAAAACGATTCTGCCAATTGAAAAGCTTTACAGGTTCGGCTGTATAATCACATTCGAAGCGCTGCGAGAAATTGACCTGGTAAACCTGACCGTCATATATATAGCGCTTTATCTTCTCGACACTTTGAAGATAATAGCGCTTATCCATATTGCACTTAATTTTTGAGAAGTCGATATCATCAATATCAGAAGCTTGCGGTTTAGTCGAATTAATTTGCTTTGCCTGCGCCAAAAAGCCCTCGAGCTCAGCCAGTTTTTCCTGCGGCTGTTGTGAATCTGTCGGCAGTTGCACAGCTATCAGCCAGAAGGAATTTTCGATATGGTCGTAGGCGATTAGTTTGTCGTAAAAGCATAACCTGATAAGAGGCATATGAAGGTCATCAACTGTATTTTGTGGCAGCTTTTCGATATATCGGGCAAGCTCATAGGCAAAGTAGCCTATCCAGCCGCCAACAAAAATCCCTTGCGGCAGTGTGTTGTCGATAGTGTCACTGAGTTTATATTTATTTAAAACTTTATGTAGTTTAGCAAATGGTTCTTTCTGTTCGGGCCTGAATTCGAAAGTCTCTTTCGGTTCCGCCGCCCAGTAACTAAATCTTCCGGCATTTTTTTTTGCAGGATTTGCTCCGAGAATTGATGCAAATCTTTGGCGTGCGAAACAATTGCTCAGCGTTTCTAAATCGAGTGATGTGCAGATTTTTTTGTAAAAGACTTTGCAAAGAACTTCTTTGCCTCTTTTTATTAGTGTCCCTGTGGTCATTGCAGTTGTCCAGCCCTTAACTGCTCTATAATCTGCACGCCCGAGGATGTGCCTATCCTGTCGGCGCCGGCTGATAGCATTTCAATAGCCTGTTGGGCTGTTTTGATACCACCTGCCGCCTTTACTTTGCAGTGCGGTGCCCACTGCTTAATCAGCTTTATATCTTCAACTGTCGCACCGCCGGCGGAATGGAAGCCGGTGCTGGTTTTGACAAAATCGACTTTACATCTGTCGGCAATTTCGCAGGCAAAGCGTTTCTGCTGCTCCGTTAGCGCTGCCGCCTCAATGATAACCTTTAAGACGACCGCCGGCCTCATAGAGCGGCAAGCTTTTAGGACCTGGCGGAACTGACTGGCTAAATAGCGGTTGTCGGCTTCTATTATCGCAGCTAAATCAGCTACCATATCAATCTCATCGGCACCGGCAAATATCGCTTCCTTTGCAGCCTCGACTTTTGATTTTGTGGAATCGGCGCCGAAAGGCAGACTTATGACACCATCGACCTTAACGATACTGCCATGTAATAATTCAGCTGCTAAGCTTATCCATCTTTGATTTACAGAAACCGAGCAGAAGCCATATTTCTTGGCTTCATCGCAAAGCCTTTTTATATCATTACTTATTGTTGTTGGGCTCAGCAATGTATGGTCGATGCAACCTGCAAGCTGTTTTTCATCCACAATTTGCTACCTTTCGATATATCCCTGTTTTACGAAAAAATCTATTGCTTTGTCTGTATCCGGAAAAACTTGTGTTGCGGTTTGTGTAACGAAGACCGATGGGCTATGTTTGGCTGCCCAGATGACATATACTTCTTTTGCCGACTCGTGAGCGTGCTGCAGCTCTCTTTCTACGCCGCTTGAGATTGCAGCCCGACCGTCGGCGGTTTTTGGGATAAAGCTTATTATCATATCGGACTGGTCAATCAGTATAAAGTCCCGTGCGTATGTCTGGCTGTTGATGTCACGCTCGATCTGCTGGACCTGCTGTAGATTCAGCCGGACTTTTCGGCCGAGAGTTTCCACCTCGACAAAGTCGTCACCTGCCCGGCTCGCTCGCTGAGCGTAAACCGGCAGATATGCCTCCTCCAGATCGGCCGGGTCGAAACAGGTAAAGAACTGTTTCATACGCCGGCGGAACTTTTTAATTTCCGATTTAACATCTTCCATATCAACAACCTGGGTCATTGGAAAGCTCAGATATGTCTTTTTACGCTGCGGTTCGAAGACAAGACTGTAAAATGTCTCGATTGTTTCCTTCTCCTCACCCCGGGCGAGACAGTAGAAAGGTATGTTTTCCCTTACACCTTTGCAAAGCATCCCTGTGCCGATAATCTCTTCTTCTCGCCAGACAATTAAATCCTTGAGACTGTGCTCGGCTGAATGTTCATCGTTTAGACGCGTATGTAAGGCTGCGACGCCGTCAATCAGACATATATACATATCCGCATTGAGCTGTCGCATCTGGTCGAAATCCACAGCCGGGAACAAGCCGTGCCTCCAGCGGAAAGTAGCGTGGGTATTAACTATGAGGTTCGGAACCTGCGAGGCCTTTGAGATGATGTCCTTGAATACACTTCGGCGCAGCGAGTTCAGCCTTTTCATTGAAATATCGAGAATCTTGCCTTCCCTGATATCCGGGGCCTCGGCGTACATCATATCCCCGACATTACATAAAAGGAGTTCTATACCCTTTGAGCCGGCCAGTTGACACACTTTTTCAAGGTAGCTTTTTTTATCAAGACCAACCATCCCTGTTACTACAATGACCATTCCAGCGCCTCTTTTAGGTTATATTACATATTCTTTAGTCTTTGCTCTCTGTCATAAGCCTTCAGTGCTTCAATTAGCTCGCTCATATCGCCGGCCATTATCTTGTCCAGGCTGTGAAGTGAGAGGTTAATCCTGTGGTCGGTGACGCGATTTTGTGGGAAATTATACGTTCTTATTTTCTGTGACCTGTCTCCGGAGCCTATCATAGTTTTCCGCTTCAAGTCTCGTTTGGCTCTTTCCTGGTTCTGGAAGTGCTCGTAAACCCTGCTTCTCAGAACACGCCATGCCTTGGCGCGGTTTTTATGCTGGCTCTTTTCATCCCGCATGCTGACGGTGATTCCTGTGGGTATATGTTCGATTTTTATAGCGCTGCTTACCTTGTTGACATTCTGGCCGCCGGGACCTCCCGCCCGGCTGACATGCTCGATGACATCATCCGGTTTGATCTCGATATCAATCTCTTCCGGCTCGGGCAGTACTGCGACCGTTGCAGCCGATGTGTGAATTCTTCCCTGTGATTCTGTCTCCGGGACCCTCTGGACACGATGGCCGCCGGCCTCATAACCTAATTCCGACCAGACTCCGGGGCCTTTGACGTTGAATATTACCTCCCGAAAACCACCTTTTTCTGTTGTGCTGAAGTCGAGCTGTTCAATCTTCCATTTACGGCTGTCGGCGTATTTAACGTACATATTGTACAAATCGCGGGCAAACAAGGCCGCTTCTTCACCGCCGGTGCCTGCTCGTATCTCCATTATAACAGAAGCAATGCTCATATCGTCGGCCATCACTAAGGTATTCTGTATCTGTTCAAGCAGGGCGTCTGCCCGGCTCTGAAGCTGCTTTAGCTCCTCTTTTGCCAGAGCCTTGAATTCGTCATCTGCCCCTCGGTCGTTTGCAATCTGCTCGGCATCTGCGATGGCTTCGAGATTTTTTTTGTACTCTCGATATTTTGTAATTATAGGTTTTAGCTTGCTCTGCTCTTTAGAGAGGGCAATAAGTTTGGTAGGATTGGAGGCTGTCTGTGGGTCGGCGACCTGAGTTTCGAGTTTTTGGAATCGAGCTTCGATTTCTTCAAGTTTTTTTAGAAGTGTTTTTTTCGCGTCAGTCATAAATCGGGCCTCGTATTAAGCAACCGGCTGTGCTCAATATAAATAAAAGGCTCCGATTTTGCAACCGATACAAAATCCGAGCCTTTGTTGTAGTCCGAGAAACCAGCTACTTTTTCTGGTCTTTTTTGCCCTTTTTGAAGTAATCCTTGCCGTATTTCTTCTGGAACCTTTCAATTCGGCCTGCAGTATCGACAAATTTTTGCTTGCCGGTGTAGAAAGGATGGCACACCGAGCATATTTCGGCGTGGATCTCTTTTGCTGTGCTATAGGTCTCGAAGCTGTTGCCGCAGCCGCAGTGCACAACTACCTTATTGTAGGGTGGATGTATGTCCTTTTTCATAAATATGCTCCAAAAATCTTAAACGAAGTATTTTAGCAATCTTATCATATATTTCAATAAAAAATAAAACTTTTTTCCAGATAAAATCCGGCAAAGGGTATTTTAGTTGTTTCTGTTTTGTTTTTATTATTGGACAAAGGGATGGGCGAAAAACACAAGATATTTCAGGCGATATTTCCAAATCACGCTTAAAAGCTCAATTTTCAAGTCGAAACTGCCGGCTTTTATTATTCAATCTTAAGCACAACTGGCTTTTATTCGATAATTATCTTGAAGGAAATACCCTCGGATGAAAAGTAACTGAAAATCCAATCAGATAGGGGCAGACGTAATGAAAATCAGGTACGTTGTTTCTTCAATGGTGTTCTGGTGGCGTGAAAATCACCTCTCCTTTGAGCAGGATTGTGAATTTCTCAAGTCACTTGGTTTCGGTGTAGAGCTGTGGCCTAATGCCGGGGGCATTAGCGAGTGCCGTTATGCAAGGCGTAACTGGAGCAGGCTTGCAGGTGCTACTCAAGGTATGCTGGTCTCAATGCGTTCTCGCAGTGATGAGCCGACGTTGGAAAATTGGAAAGAGCAGATGGAGTGCGCAAAACTGCTCGGTGCCAATATTATAACCGACCTGAAAAGTTTTGGTGTTCCTGAAGGCGCGGAGGTTGACGGCTGCGATTTTTCAGAAAAGATAGTTCAAATGGCTAATGAAAACGGAGTAAAGCTCTGCATAGAAACCGGCAGCCTGAAAACTGTCAAGGAAATAGGCAGAAAATTTGACTCCATCTCATATTGTCTTGATACGGGTTTTGCTAATTTAGACCCGGAGTTTAGCTTCAGACAGTATGTGGACGAGCTTGCCGATCGCGTCGCACATCTACATCTGACCGATAATTACGGCCAAATCGATGACCATGAGCCGCCTGGCCTTCGTGGAGGGATACCTCATGAGGATTGGAATTATCTGTTGGAGGTTCTCGGCAGGTATGATAATGAAATTATAGGCTCGCTTGAAATGTGTCCCTGTACGCCGGCGGTTATGATACGCCAGGCCTGCGAGTTTTTGTTTGACGAATTAAGCTGGCCTGAGAAACCTCATAAGCTCTCACAGCTCAAGGCGCATACCAAAGCCCCTCTTAAAAGAAAAACCTGCCGCTAAGGCTGTTGTTATGTCAAAACACGTCGCGCTCAAAAAGTGACTGAAGCGGTAATTTAGCCTTTTTATTTACGGCAGAGCGTTCGCTATGGCTTTTGAAAGCTTGTCAGTCAGGACAGGTGCAGCCTCTGCCAGTGTCAGGTTCATTCTTTGCGCAGTTGCAGTTGCCCTGTTGGCATGATAGAGAAAGTCCTCTTCGATTGTAACCTGCTGTGATTCTGATGAACCTGCGGAGCTGTCGCCGCCTTCTGTACCGCCGCCTTTATTGAATGCGTCCGTGTGCGTCACTGCGACATCATCGTGACTGCCGCGCGTTGTTGTGACTTTTTGGCCTTCGATTCTTTCGCCGATTACGACATCAACCACCAGGTTTATATCACGAATCTTATTGCGGTTGGCAACAATATCACCAAGGAGTGCGCCTGCAGCGGCTCCAATCACAGCACCTTCGGTGGTATGGCCATCACCGACATTGTGACCGATAACGCCGCCTGTTACGCCACCGGCAACTCCTCCGACTACTACCGGGCCGAGCTCTTTTTTGGCGCCTTCACCGAAATAGCGAACATCTGCATTGACTGTAAACTGTGCCTCATCGATGTTCCGCGTCAGTCTGTAGCCGAGGCTTTCAATCTCATTGGCCACCGCATTGGAGATGTCGATATCGCTGCCGGAGCTGTTTCTTATTCTGCAGTACACAACCATCTTGTCTGATGATACCGGCCGAATCTTCGGCTGGGGACTCATCCATTTCAAACCTGCCTGCAGTTTTACCTTGTCAGGGTCGGTAGCTCCAACAAGACCCTCATAGCCCCGGTCAACGGATTCGCAACCTTGCAGAAATATCAGGGCGGCGCAAATAACCTGTATGGTGATTCTCAGGTATCTACTGTTATTCATAGGCACTCCTTCCATGTTTAAAAAAAATTCCAATATCGGTTCTATCATAATATCATAGCTTCAGAGCACTTTAATACAAGAATTTTTTAATGAAAATGCTTCAGAGACGATTAATACTTTTACATACGCCCATACTGAGTTGATGCCTAATTTTTGTTTTTATCGCTTTCGTTGCCTATCATATAGCCGGCTGCCGTACCGATTCCTGTTCCGATTAACGTCGATTTGGTATCCCCGCCGACAGCCTGTCCGGCAGCGGCCCCGACACCGGCACCAATCAGGGCCCCGGTCTGGGCATCGCTCTCGCAGCCGCAAATCCAAAATGCCCCGAGAACTATTAAAATCATTAAGAAAATTGTTAATAATTTTCTGCTCATATAAATCCCTTTCCTGTTTTTATACGATTAGTTTAAGCAAAAATCCTTTACCCGTCAAAGATGGATAATCAAACCTTTGTATCCTTTTACGCTTGTAATCTAAAACCGTGGCGGTTATATTTTTTATCGGCCTATTGATTTAATTTTGAGGAGTAAAAAATGAAAACTAAGCTCGTAATTGTCGGCTGTGCCGGCCGAATGGGCAAACGCATCACAGCATTAGCAGTGGAGTCAGGAAGATTTGAAATCATCGGTGCGATTGAGAAAAAGGGGCACCCTGATTTAGGAAAGGATGCCGGATTGGCGGCCTCAGCAGGTCAGTTGAATATCGGCATCGGTTATACCTGGCCGCAAAACGCCGATGTGGTAATCGATTTTTCCCAGCCGGAAGCTGCCGATAAAACTGTAAATTACTGTATTGATAACAAAACAGCTTTGGTCCTTGGCACTACCGGATTAACGGTTGAGCAGCACAAAGGAATTAAAAAGGCCTCAGGAAAAATCCCGATTATTTACGGAACTAATATGAGCGTAGGAATGAATGTTCTATTTGCTCTTGTAGAGACCGCTGCTGTAATGCTTGGCCCTGATTATGATGTGGAAATAGTTGAGCAGCATCACCGTTTCAAAAAAGATGCCCCCAGCGGCTCCGCCCTGACTCTTGCAGAAAGGATATGCAGGGCCACAGACAGGGATGTGGATGCATCTGTTGTTTATGGCAGGAAGGGCAAAGATGCTTTGAGGAAAGAGGGTCAAATCGGCATACACGCCGTTCGGGCTGGTGATATAACGGGGATTCATTCAATAATCTTCAGTACACGTGGCGAGACCGTTACGCTGAATCATACTGCGCACAGCAGGGATGGATTTGCAAGAGGGGCTTTGCTCGCTGCCCAATGGCTTCTTGATAAACAACCGGCTTTGTATTCAATGGTTGATGTTCTGGGTATTAAGTAGCAGGCCTTTATCCTGGGAAAGATTAGATGGCTTTTTGTTTGTTATTATCGGGCAATTCGTATAATTCGCCTGTCATAGAAGCCGTCTTTCAGCCTCAAAAGTAAAAACCTCTTTATTAGGTTTAAAAATCGAACAGAATAGATTGTCTGAGGCGGGTAAAGAAACTGTGGTTTTCGCTTGACAGGATGTGTTTTCAATCATATAATTGCATCAATATGGTATCATAACTAAGCAATACTGGGGATTGTAAACGTGCAATGGAATGGGGATATCATAGTTTTTTTGAAGAAAAAAAATCTTTTTGTGTTATGGAGGCGGGTTTTTTACGTCATATATTATATGTAAAAGCAACACTTTTTTAAGCATTTTGGCCTCTGTGGTGTGATTTTTTGACTGTTGTTTCTGTTTCGGCCCAAAAACATATTTTTTAACTTTTTGCTCTATAGCGACTTGCCGATATGATGTTAATACGCAGAGCTATACATAGTGTCCAGTTTATGGAGATGAATAATGAAACGGCCAGTTTTCCTTGGTGTGTTTATTATATTAACCTCGATTTCTTTTGCGGCGGGTGATACCTTTGAGGTTCCCTCTGACTTTCCTACGATTCAGCAGGCGATAAATGCCGCGTCGGACTACGATATCATAGTTGTGGACGACGACGATTACTCCGGTGTGAACAACGTTAACCTCGACTTTGGCGGCAGGAAAATAACACTTCGTAGCAAGAATGGTGCTGAAGGTTGTACTATAAATGGTGGATTTGCTGCACGGGCTTTTATTTTTCAAAGTGGCGAAGATTCCGAAACTGTCATTGATGGCTTTAAAATCATAGCCGGTCTGGCCGATTACGGTGGGGCAATTGAATGTCAAGATTCCTCTCCGACAATAAAGAACTGCATATTCATCAATAATGTAGCTTTCAACGATGGTGGAGCTATAGACTGCGAAAATTCTTCCCCCCTTATTAAAAACTGCATATTTAACACAAACGCTGCCTACGGTTATGGAGGTGCAATTGAGTGTTATCAGTCTTCTCCGACCGTTAAAAACTGTCTTTTTGTAGGATGTTACGCAGCCGTAAACGGCGGAGCTATTGATTGTTATAACAATTCCAAAGCCGTTATCACCAACTGTACTATAGTTAGCAACTCTAATGGCACCGGTGTAGCGGGTGGTATAAATTCCAGTGGTTCTTCACAGCCGGTTATTACAAGCTGTATTTTATGGGATAATACAGGTGACCTTTTCAACTGCAGTGCTACATTTTCTTGTATAGAAGACGGTGACACCGGGCTTGGGAATATCAGCAGCGATCCTCTGTTTAGGGATGGGCCTCTTGATAGCGTGATGGGAGGTTATTACCTCAGTAACACTGCAGCGGGACAATTGCAGAGCAGCCCTTGTATTGATACGGGCCTCGGGCCGGCGGTGCCCTTTGCGGAGCCGAACAGTTTTACAACGAGAACGGATAGCCTGGCCGATGTAGGTATAGTGGATATCGGCTTCCATTATCCTGATACCAGGCCTGCCGCTGAGTACCTGTTAACTACTTCTGTTGTGGGCGGAAGCGGCGGCTCAATCCATCCTGATTTACCGGCTCCCGGTGAATATTATCGAAAATTCGCTGACGTGTCTCTTACAGCGACCCCGGCAGCGGGTTATAAGGTTAAGCAGTGGACCGGAGCATACAACGTTCCCGCACCCAAAACTAATAACAATATTGTCACAATACTTGGCGACACAGATGTTACCGTGGAATTCGAGCTCCTGGAGACCTATCAGCTTACGACTGCTGTTGATGCTGCAACGCCGTACGGCACGATAATGCCGAGCAGTGGTCCATATCAGGAAGATAGTGTTGTAACCGTTACGGCCATACCGGCGGAGGATTATGTAGTTGAGATGTGGAACGGTATGCCGCCGCCGAATCCGTACGACCCGAACCATTTTACGGTAGTAATGGACTCCGATAAAATTGTGACAGTGAAATTTATCTCGAAATATATAACGCATAAACTCACGGTTGAGATTCTGGATGAAAATGGTGATCCGGACCCCAGCCTGGGTATAATAGAGCCACGCAGGGGAGGGACATATCTGCACGGAACTGTTGTCGATGTTGTTGCAACACCTATCAGCATAGATTATGAAATCGAGGAATGGACAGGAACCGATAACCCGGCTTCGACCGACAGTCACCAGACTGTAACAATGATAGAAGATAAACACGTGACCGTTAAGATTGTTGAGCGGAATAAATATTACCTGAACGTTTCGGTTTCGACAGCCGATGAAGAAAATGACGGCACAACCGTGCCTTTAGGAGGCCCGTTCCAGTTTTACGAGGGAGAGGTAGCAACGATAACAGCAATCTCTGATCCCGGATACGAACTGAAGTGGTGGAAAATCAGTGGTATTACTAATTGGCCCGTAAACGGGGACGATTATAACGTGCTTAATTTGACAATGGACTCGGACAAGGATGTTGAGGCCGCGTTCTGGGAGGGTTGTCATATTAATCGTGATCCTGATAATCTTCGATTTACAAAAATTCAGGATGCTATCGACGCTGCCGAAGAGAGAGATACCGTAATAGTTGGTGACGGTATCTGGTCTGGTGACCGTAATCGTGACTTGGAAGTTAACGATGTTAACATAGATATACGGAGTAGAAACGGGGCTAGAAACTGCATCATAGACTGTGGGGGGGCCGGCATTGATCCCAACTTTTATCATAGAGGCTTTGATTTCAACGATATAAATGACCCGAATATGGAATTTACCATCAGAGGCTTTACTATCAGAAACGGCTTTGCGGAATACGGCGGCGGGATACGTTTTTATGATGTAAACGCGTCTATAACAATTAGAAACTGCATCCTTGAGAACAACGGTGCTGATGAAAGCGGCGGTGGAATCTACTGTTTCGAATCAGAACCTGTCATTTTGAATACGGAATTTTTTAATAACACATCGCTCGACAGCGGCGGCGGTATCAGCTGTGATTCCAATTCTCACGCGGAGTTGATTAATTGCCTGTTTGCATATAATTATACCGCAGATGAAGGAGGAGCAATCTATCTCGTCGACTCCGACCCGAATATCTATCTGTGTACCGTAGCTTATAATACCAGTAACGAATACGGCGACGAAGGCTACCTCAGTGGTATCTATGCCGACGAAAGTGACCCGAATATTCGCAACTGTATCGTTGGTCGCAATGATTGGTCTGCGCTGGTTCAGGGCTCTTTATGGGGAGACGAGAATTATAACGGCGATGACCTCATCGATTGCGAGGCTGTATTTTCCTGCATCGAGAATGGAGACGGCGGCCAGGGCAATATAAGCGGTGACCCTCTATTCATTACAGGGCCTTTCGGAGATTTTTACCTGACGGAAGTTTACCAATATCATCGCAATATCTATGGCGGGTATGACGTTATAGCGCCAAGCGCCTGCATTGATACCGGAGAAGAGGATTTCTATATAAACCTGCAGCAGCCTCCACCGGATGGTTACGAACTGCCCAACTTGACCACAAGTGTTTTTAGTACGCCAGACGATGTTTTTACGGATATGGGTTATCACTATCGGCTCTATACCAGAGGAGTTTTCACACGTGAAATAACTGTATCGGTGGGTGTCAATGGTATAGTGCAGTATTATGAAATAGACGATTTGGGCAATCAAATTGGCCCAACTAATGTCGTTACACCGCTAACCTCACCGGTGGTTCTTGAGCTGGTACCATACACGAAGATGCGCCTGCAGGCTGTACCCGACCCTAATTACATAGTGTATTACTGGTACCGGAACGGCTCGCAATACAGCTACTATAACATTTTAGATTTCTACGCAATGGACGATGAAAACTTCTATGTGACATTTGAGCCTGCCCATTTCAAAACCATCCATGTTCCCGGCAGCTTCCCTTATATCGGTATTCAGGATGCGATAGAATCTGCAAGGGATGGAGATACGATTGTTGTTGCGCCTGGTACTTATCCCGGAAACGGTTATCTCGTAGATAAGGCTATAACAATCACAAGCATTGACCCTGAAGACCCGGATTTCGTAGCCAATACAATTATTGACTGCAACTTAGGAAACTTGGGAGGTGTGGAATGGGGGTCGGTGGGCTTTTTCCTTGATGATATCGGTCAGGGGCCTGCTTTGCTGAACGGATTTACGATTGTCAACGGAAGATTTGTGTCAGGAGGCGGCACGGACGGGCAGCCGCCTGGTGGTGCGGGCAGTTCGACCGGCAGTAATATATCTTTATTAGGTGGAGGGATAACTATTAACGGCGACCACACCGTTAAAAATTGCGTGCTGCGGAACTGCAGGGTCGCTTCAGGCGATGGCGGCAATGGTGCCGCAGGAGGAATAACCGGAGCGGGAGTTCCTGTTCCCGACGGCGGTACCGGCGGCAGTAGCGGCGATGTAGGCGGCGGTGGCATCTATATCAGGGGCGGTAGCCCGCTTATACAAGACTGTCTGATTGAAGATTGTTATGCAAGCTCAGGCGATGGTGGAAATGGGGGTCAGGGAGCTGCTGCCACTGCACCCCCGCCAGCAACGCCCAGCCATCCGGGAGGCAGAGGAGGTGACGGTGGAATTGCCGGCTTCGCACGGGGAGGCGGTATTTACTGCGATGCAGGGGCTCCTACGTTTGAAAATGTTATTGTTAGAAATTGTAGTGCTATGGGAGGTACCGGCGGTGATGGCGGAAACGGTGGTGCGAGTGCGGTGGGATGGGGAGTTACAACCGGTGGTCGCGGCGGCGACGGAGGAGTTCCTATGCCGGTCTTTGGAGGCGGGGTGTGCTACGAGCCGGGAACTACGCCAACCTTTATTAACTGCACGATTGTTGACAGTCTTGCGCAGGGAGGTAGAGGCGGTAATGGCGGAAATGCTGGCAGTAACCCCCAGAATCCGCGGAGAGGTGGGATCGGCGGTTTAACCGATACTGCTTACCTGCTGGCTATAGTACAAACATACTATGAGTCTCCACCGCAGTATTACGGTCCGGGGTCTTCTGAATTCTCTTTTGGGACGTACGACTATTATGCCCCGTATAATTTCAGCGCGTTTGGCGGCGGCGTATTCTGCGGTTACGTGAGCAATTCGATATTCGTTGACTGTGATATCAGCAATAATGTAACTGTTGGTGCAATCAGCGGCATAGGTGGTGTGGACAGCGATGGTGATTACTGGCTGCCGGTTAGAAATATGGAGATGCCAAGTTACGGCAGCGGGGCCTATATAGGCCGAAACACAACATCCGTGTTTTTGGATAGTACTATCCAGGATAATCGTGCCAATTATCCAGGATACCCGGACACAGACCCCAATTATGAACATCTTGGCTATGGTGGTGGAGTATGTGTAAGAACGGGCCGGTTCACCGCGGGTGTGCTTTACGGCATTGCACGCTTTAATAATTGTCAAATAACGGGTAACACGTCTCCGATTGGTGGGGGCATTTATGCAACAGGCTTAACGAATTTCGACATCACCGACTCTAACTTTTTCGATAATCTGGCTTATTCCGGTGCCGGCATTTTCACAATAGATAATATAAATACGAATATAGCAAGGTGCAATTTTGTTAATAACAGAGCAGATAACAGCGTGTATCCTGAAAATCCGGATCCCGATATAATAGAAGCAAGCATACCGGGTGCCGGTGGGGGACTTTTCCTCTTCAACACTGATGTGCTCGTTTCGGACTGTCGAATTACCGGCAACAATGCCACCGGCTTAGGGGGTGGTACGTATATGGGTGGTCAACCAGGGCATTTTAATGTGAAACCAAGGCTTAACAATTGCCTGATAGCCGATAATATAACAAACTACAATGGCGGCGGCGTTTGCAGCAGTTGGGGTGTGGAATCAACAATTAGTAACTGCACATTAGCAGACAATACAGCTGCTGTCTCGGGTGGCGGTATCTATTGTTCGTATGACAGCACTACGGGGCTGAAAAACAGCATTGTCTGGAATAATAGCGCAGTCAGTGGCCCGGAGATGGCGCTGAATGATAACAGTCCTGATAATCCTGCGCCGACAACTCTTAATGTGTCTTATTCAGATGTCGAAGATGGTCAGGCGGGTGCATTTGTTGGGACAAACAGCATATTGAATTGGGGCAGCGGAAATATACAGGATGACCCGATGTTTGTAAACGGTGACCTCGGCACTCATTATCTTAGCCAGGTTAGCGCAGGACAGATGGCTACCAGCCCCTGCGTGGACACCGGAAGTACCTTGGCAAAATATTTGGGATTACATGTATACACCACAAACACCGAGAATGAGCCGGATAGGGACTTGGCTGATATGGGCTACCACTATAAAACCTACGTCGCCATACCTGGTGATTTTGACCGCGATGGTGATGTGGATTTGGATGACCTCAGTATCCTTTTATCATACTGGCTGGAGCAAAATTGCGAGCTTATCAATGATTGTGAAGGTGCTGATTTTGAACCTGACGGTGATGTGGATTGGGTCGATTATGCCAGATTCACAGAAATCTTCTTCCTCGAAAACGTTTTAGACATGACGGCTCCTGAGCCCAATCCTATGACTTGGGAGATGGAGCCGACTATTCTGAGTTATCATTCAGTTATTATGACTGCGACAACAGCTACTGACGCGAGCGGAGTGCAGTATTATTTCGACTGTGTCAGCAGCGGTTGCCACGATAGCGGTTTGCTGGACAGCCCGACATATACTGATACCGGTTTGGCTGATAATGCGGCATACACTTACCGTGTAAGGGCATCTGATAAATCGCCGATTAAAAATCCAACGGGTTGGTCTTCAGAGGAAACCGTAATTATACCATCAAGCAGCGTCGATATCTTCCCGCCTGAGCCGAATCCAAGCACGTGGGAAATCGAACCGTATGAAGACCCGAACTTCTTTATCAATATGACCGCAACAACTGCTACGGATGTAAGTCTGCCGGTGATGTACTATTTCGACTGTACTTCCGGGCCGGGCAATGACAGCGGCTGGCAGCTCAGTCCTGCTTATCAGGACGATGTCGGTGCCGGCACAGATCAAAATTCCTTCTGTTATACAGTTAAAACAAAGGATGCTTATGGTTTCGAGACATTAGAATCTCAACAACGATGTGTTTATATGGATCACACGGCGCCTCGGCCGGATCCGATAACCTGGGAGAAGGAGCCTAATGCTGTTTCTCAGGTAGCAATTAATATGACAGCAACAACGGCAACAGACCCCTGTGGTGTTGAGTATTATTTCGCCTGTACATTGGGCGGTGGCCACAATAGCGGCTGGCAGGCCAACCCCAGCTATACTGATACCGGTTTATACGAAGGTACAACGTACACCTACAAGGTCCGGACACGCGATAAATCGTATAACCAAAATGTAGGCGATTGGTCAAGTGAAATAGAAGCATATACATGGGAAGATGTTGATAATCCTGAGCCTTGGCCAGCTGAATGGGCGGAAGGCGGCGAGCCGAATGCGGTACCAGGCCAGAATGAAATTGCTATGACGGCACAGACGGCAACCGATATTAGCGGCGTGGAGTACTATTTCGAGTGTACCTACGGCGACTGCCACGATAGCGGCTGGCAGGACAGCCCAACATATACAGATACAGGTCTGGATGTGAATGAGATTCACACCTATAGAGTCAGGACGCAGGATAAAGCATCGCCACCGAATCCGAATTCACCGAATGAAGCTGACTGGGGCTGGTCGACTGAAAAATCTGCATTGATTGACTTTATCACTCCAACGCCTGACCCGACAGTGTGGCTTGTAGAGCCTTACGAGGATTACAACGACACGAAAGGTTGTTATCAGCATAGAATGGAAGCCGGAAAAGCAACTGATATTAATGGTATGGACCCGAATACAGGCATTTTCGATCCCAACCGCGTGGAGTATTACTTCGTATGTCTTCATGATGTTGATTTATGCAGCGGTTGGCAGGATAGCCCTGTATACGATGTCGATGTTGCATCTCCCGGTCTCTTATATGCTTACCGAGTAAAGGCAAGAGATAAATCCACCAATCACAACGAGACCGGATATTCGGATTGGAAGTTAGCCTTACCCGGGGGGCCGTAAGAGGAATAGCAGGTTTTATAGACAACAAACAGCCGGCCGTATGAAAAGCCGGCTGTTTTTTTCAACTTACTATCTAGAATTTTTTTAAGTTAAATTTGAAACTATGTTTACTGCGTTAAAGAAAGCGTGTATAAAAATCGGCCTGAATAGAGAACCGCTCTTTTCATAAGAATAACCCATACCTACAGACAGAACAAATAATGCCGGCCAGTGCTCCAGATTTTTATGAGTCGATACGAAAAAAACTGAAGTAATGATAATCGATAGCCACGCCCTTTTTGTAAAGGAACGCAGCATACTCTGAAGGAGACCCCGAAATATCATTTCTTCAAATATGGGTGATATTATAACGGCAGAGAAGAGGACCGAAATCATAAGAGGCAGCTGTTGGTGTTTTGTGAGAAATTCAATTTCACGGTGTTGTTCCATCTTAAAGTCCGGGTCGATGAAAAGCTTTCCTGCCTCTATTGTTAGAATAACCATTACCATCACAACGGGCCAGACGGCAAGATAATTTATTGCCGCAATGCCGAAATCTTTTCCTATCGTTCTCGGATTCAGACCAAAGCCTTTAAGCCGGCGCGCAAAACTGGCCCGGGCGAGAAACACTATTATCACAGTTATTGCAATCGCGCCTCCGATAGTGACCAGATTTTCCACGAATGCCTCCTGCCATTTCGGCATATCGCCCATGATTAATGTGGTCATTTCCACAGCAGCCGGGAGAAAACCGATGTAAATAAGTAATGGCAAAAAAGGGAGATATAAAGGCATATTATTTCGGCGCGGTATCGAATCGGCCAGAGATTCTCTGCCCAGCGATGTTTTTAATAGCCAGTAACCGAGAAAACCTGCTCCCACCACAGCGATAATCGATTCTGGGAATATTATATATTCAGATATTTGTCTGAAGATGCCTGAAAAATTCATATTCTGCATCCTGCTTTTATTTAATGGTAGTAATTGTAAAAACAATAACCTTTGGATTAAACCTGCTTGAAATCAGGCTAATCTTGTATTACATTAGCGTTGTCTTTGCAAGGAAAATAGGTTATGGATATCTTTCGTATCGAAGGCCCTGTTCAGCTTTCCGGCTCGGTTACAGTAAATGGTTCGAAGAATGCAGCGCTGCCGATAATGGCCGCCTGCATCCTGGCTGCCGGGAAGTCAACTATCCTTTCTGTTCCCAACCTCTCGGACATTTCCGTTTGCTGTGAATTGCTTACCGGTGTCGGCTGCAAAGTTCAAAAAAACGAGGACGGCAGCCTGAGTATAGATGCCGCGACGATTGACAATCCGGTTGGTGACTATGAAATTGTCCGCAGGATGCGAGCCAGCATTTGTGTTCTCGGCCCGCTGCTGGCACGATGCCGCAGGGCAGAAGTTTCAATGCCGGGCGGCTGTGCAATAGGCGACAGACCCGTTGATATACATCTTCGGGGGCTGCGTGAACTCGGCGCTGAAATTCACCTCGAAAATGGATATATCATCGCCGAAGCTGCCGATGGGCTGACTGGCAGTAGTATATTTCTTGGCGGCCCTTTTGGTTCGACCGTCCTCGGAACGGCGAATGTCCTGATGGCGGCAACGCTTGCGAAGGGAAAAACAATCATAGAATCGGCCGCGTGCGAGCCTGAAATTGCTGATTTGGCGAATTTTCTCAACTCGATGGGAGCAAAAATTTCAGGTATCGGCTCGCCTCGGCTGACCATAGAAGGCGTCAAAGAGCTGCGCCCGTCTGAGCATAAAGTCATTCCCGACAGAATCGAGGCCGGAACATTTATGGTCGCTGCTGCCATAACCTCAGGCCGGTTGCAGATAAACAACTGCCGGCTCGATGATATGATGGCTGTTGTTTATAAATTAAGAAATATCGGCGTCACTGTCGACGAATCAGATGGCGGCTGTCTTGTCACCCGAAACGGCCCCATACACGCCAGCCACATAACCACTCAGCCTTATCCGGGTTTTCCTACAGACCTGCAGGCCCAGTTTATGGCACTGTTGTCACTGGCTGACGGTAACAGCATCATTATTGAGAAGATTTTTCCGGACAGGTTTATGCATGTCGCAGAGCTGAATCGTATGGCTGCCAGCCTTAGAAAGGAAGGTGCTGCTGTAATTGTATCGGGCACAAAAAAGCTGATGGGGGCACCCGTGATGGCTTCGGACCTGCGCGCTTCTGCCGCTCTTGTTTTAGCCGGTATGGCCGCCGAAGGAACAACCGTAGTCAACAGGGTCTATCATATAGACCGCGGCTATGAGAAAATCGAAGAAAGACTTAATCCTCTCGGTGCAAAAATCTATAGAGAAACTGATTGAAATTATTGACTTTTCATAAATTAACGAAGCAAACATATAACGGCCGGTAATATATGAGTAAGTAGGAAATCAAAATGGCAAAAAAACCGGATACTGAAAATAAGCCAGCGAAAAAAGAAGAAAATAAGACCATAAGTGACCTTATATCCGAATTAGCAGTGTCCCCTGAACAGGGTCTGAGCGATTCCGAAGCAAATGAGCGAATAAGCAAGTACGGATATAATGAGTTATCCGAAGAGAAGGTTAATCCGCTTCTGAAGTTTTTCAGCTATTTCTGGGGGCCGATTCCCTGGATGATTGAAGCCGCTGTAATACTCTCTGCAATAGTGCGCCATTGGGCAGATTTTTGGATTATCCTGGTTTTGCTTTTAATGAATGCAGTAGTTGGCTTTTGGGAAGAATACCAGGCTGGAAATGCTATAGAGGCGCTGAAGAAGAAATTAGCTCTTAATGCCCGCGTGCGAAGAGACGGTGCCTGGAAAACAATACCCTCTCGCGAACTGGTTCCCGGCGATATCATCCGCCTTCGTCTGGGGGAAATAATACCTGCCGATTCCAAACTTCTGGATGGAGACCCGATAGAGGTGGACCAATCCACATTGACAGGAGAGTCACTGCCTGTCGAACGAAAAAAGGAAGATAATGTTTATTCCGGCTCAATCGTAAACCAGGGTGAAATTGAAGCAATTGTTTATGCAACCGGAACCAATACCTATTTCGGTAAGACGGCACAAATGGTCGAAGGAGCAAAAACCGTAAGCCATTTCCAGAAAGCCGTTCTAAAAATCGGGGATTATCTTATAATTCTGGCAGTAGCACTGGTAGCCCTGATCCTGATAACAGCATTATTCCGCCATGAAAGTATGTTGACAACATTACGATTTGCTCTGGTGTTGACAGTGGCGGCTATCCCGGTGGCAATGCCGACGGTTCTGTCGGTAACTATGGCTGTAGGCGCTAAGCTGCTGGCGGCCAAACAAGCAATAGTAAGAAGGCTGGCCTCTATCGAAGAGCTTGCAGGTATTGATGTTCTCTGCTCAGATAAGACAGGAACGCTGACACAGAACAAGCTGACACTCAGTGATACAGTCGGCTTCGCAAGTGCGGATAAAGAACAGATTATACTTTGCGGAGCTCTTGCTTCACGGGCTGAAGACAAAGACCTAATAGATTTGGCTGTTATCAATGGTCTGCAAGACTCTAAAGCTTTGAGTTCCTATCAGGTTGTTCATTTCCAGCCTTTTGACCCTGTTCATAAACGAACCGAAGCCACAATCAAGGATTCGGAAGGCAAAACCTTTAAAGTCAGCAAAGGTGCGCCACAGGCAATTTTTGAACTGGCAGCAAATAAGTCAGATATACAAAATGATCTCGATAAAACTGTAAATGAATTTGCCGGTAAAGGTTATCGTTCTTTGGGAGTTGCCAGAACTGGCGAAAAGGATAAGTGGCAATATTTAGGTGTACTTGCTCTTTCCGACCCGCCTCGAGAAGACTGCAAAGATACGATTATCGCAGCAAAACAAATGGGTGTAAGTGTGAAAATGGTAACCGGAGACCAGGTAGCTATAGGCAAAGAAATAGCCGGCCAGATAGGATTAGGCAAAAATATTCTCGATGCTCAAATATTCGGTGATACAAAACACCATGAATCGAGCCGATTGGCAGAATCTATTGAAAAAGCGGATGGTTTCGCTCAGGTATTTCCTGAACACAAGTATCATATCGTGGATGTCTTGCAGAAACGAGGCCACATAGTTGGAATGACCGGCGATGGTGTCAATGACGCACCGGCATTAAAAAAGGCTGATGCCGGCATAGCCGTATCGGGTGCGACGGACGCTGCCCGGGCAGCGTCAGATATTGTGTTGCTGACACCGGGACTATCCATAATTATCGATGCTATCAAAGAAAGCCGAAAAATATTCCAGAGGATGAACAGCTACGCTACTTACCGTATTGCTGAAACGATACGTGTATTACTGTTTATGACACTTAGCATACTTATTTTCAAATTTTACCCCGTAACCGCTGTAATGATAGTTCTGCTTGCATTGCTTAACGATGGTGCTATTCTTTCTATAGCTTATGACAGAGCCCATATCTCAAATGTGCCTGAGGCCTGGAATATGCACCGTGTGCTTGGTGTGGCCACAACTTTGGGTATTACAGGGGTAATAGCTTCTTTTGGTCTTTTTTATCTCGCTGAGCAGGTCTTCAAAATGAACCGAGATATGATTCAAACTCTTATGTACCTCAAACTCTCTGTGGCTGGACACATGACAATATTCCTTACTCGTACCCGTGGGCATTTCTGGGCAGACCGTCCTTCTAATATACTGCTCGGAGCAGTTGTAGGGACACAATTGGTCGCCACACTGGTTGCCGTATTCGGTCTGTTCATGACTCCCATTGGCTGGGGCTGGGCAGCATTGGTCTGGGGATATGCTTTGGCATGGTTTTTTGTCAATGACTGGGTCGAAATTTGGGCACTGCACATCTTCGACCCTAAAAAGCCTGGCCTATTAACAAAAAAATAATGAATTGATTAATTTCTTCAAGGTGTTGTTATGGATACAAGAATTTTTAAATTATCCTCAAAAAATCCTATTATTTCTCCATTGGACCTTCCGTTTCAGGCAGCCGCCGTACTCAATCCCGGCGCTACCGAACAAGGCGATGACGTTGTCTTGCTTCTTCGCATCGAAGACCATGCTGGATTCTCAAATCTCCATATAGCACGCAGCAAAAATGGTGTTACTGATTGGAAAGTCGATCCAAAACCGATACTTGCCTACGGCGAGCCGGACTGGCAGTATGAAGAATGGGGATGTGAAGATGGACGTATCACCTATATAGAAGAAGATAAATGCTGGTATATTACTTATACCGCATATTCTCCTAAAGGTGCTGCAGTGGCAATAGCGCGTAGCTATGACCTCTTTACGGCCGAGCGAATCGGACTCATTTTGTCGCCTAGTAATAAAGATGCGGTTCTATTTCCTCAGAAATTTGACGGCCGATGGGCTGTACTCCACCGTCCGGATGCTGGTGGTGATGAACATATCTGGTTAGCCTACTCGCCTGATTTGGTGCACTGGGGTGAGCCGC
>CAYNDE010000013.1:0-22656 GCA_964395535.1 uncultured Pirellulales bacterium | reverse complement strand
GCATTGCCGTTGGGGAAGACGACTATCATCGGCTGAATCTTGCCGTCAGCCAGCAGGTTGTCGAGGACATTATCCGCGTGACATGTTCTCTGCCATTCACGTTCGTTACCGCCAATACCGTGCAACAGATAGAGCGCCGGGTATTTACGGTCGGTCGAATAACCCGGCGGGGTATAGACGAGCATCTGTCGACGTGTTCCGAGCGTTTTGGAGTCATACTGAACAGTCGTCAACTCGCCATGAGCGATGTCCTGACGCCTGGCATTGAACCCGGCAGGCGGGTCATCAAATGCAGGTTTATCATCCGGACCCAGCTCAATCTGTCCGCCGAATCCGCCTCGCCCACCGCTTCTACGAGCGCCCCGCGAGGCCAAGTCACCGCGTGCAGGGGCTGGCTGGGCTGCCTCAGACGAAGTCGGTGAGGTGGAAGAGTCATCTTTGAACAGAAGCGGCGCGAATTGATACAAGCTTCGTCGCCAGGACTGCCACTCGTGAGCTGTGTCGGGAGATACGTATGATACGGCGTGAATACCTGCAGCTTTAAGCTGCTCAACATTGGAACGTACGCCATCCGGATTCTCTCGCGAGCCGCAGCTCTCGAAAATCAGCTTTACCTTCTTGTTGAATTCTTCTGCGTTGGCCATAACACCGTTGTGCGCTGTGGCAGGGTCACCAACAGTACCGCCGCTGAAGATGCCGATGTGCGAGAACACATCCAGATTCTCCATGGCAATGGCATTGGTCTGCATACCACCCATAGACAGTCCGGCCATGGCCCGATGCGGTTGATCCGCAAGCGTGCGATAGTTGGCATCGATCATAGGGATTATGTCCTCCAAAAGGGTCTTCTTGAAGGTGTCGGCCCAGCCTTCCGGGGGCCAATCGCCGCGACGACGTTCGCCGCGCCGTGGTGGCCGATCCCTGCCCGGCATAGTCCAAGTGCCGTTGTCCATGACAATGATAAAGGGCCTGACCTTGCCCTCGGCGATAAGGTTGTCCATAATAAGATTGGTCTTGCCCTGAACGGGCCAGCCGGTCTCATCTTCGCCGCCGCCGTGTTGGAGATACAGCACGGGATAGCGGGCCGTGGTGTTCTTGTCATAGTCCGCCGGAGTGTAAACGAAGCAGCGACGCCAGGCGTTGGTGACCTTGGAGAAATAAAGATTCTGGCGTATCTGGCCGTGGGGAACGTCTTTGAGGGCGTAGAAGTCCTGGTCCTTGGCAGGGATCTCAATGCTGCTGCCCCAGCGTCCGCAGCCGTAAAAGAACATACTGCCAGGGTCCGGAACTTGGGCCCCATCAATAGTGAGCTGGTAGTAGTGGAAACCCTCGTCCAATGGCGGCGTAGTGCCAACCCAGGCGCCGTCTTCGCCCTTGGTAAGTGAGATTCCTCCGCCCAGGTCACAGCGAACACTCTGTGCCCCAGGCGCGACGACACGGATCAAAGCACGACCTTCGGAGTTGACTTGAGGGTATTGCTTACCTGGCTGATTGGAAGATGCGGGCTTGAAGTCGTTCACGTCCGCAGTCTGGTCCATCTGAGCTAAACAGGTTCCGCCTGTTATGACGGTCGCTAACAAAATCGTTATAAGTCTGTGAGTCATTTGACAACCTCCTAAACTGTTTATTATTTTTCATCTGCTCACCACATTGATTCAGATTTTACCTATATTTATTGCTAATCCTTAAAAAGAAGGGGTGCGAATTGATAAAAGCTTCGTCGCCAGGACTGGAACTCGTGGGCCGTATCCGGGGAGACGTAGAAAACACTGTTGATACCAGCCTGTTTCAACGCGTCGGCGTTCGCCTTGGGGTCGCCGCCGAAACCACCGGGGCCCCTTCCTCTGCGGGATTCGAGTTCGCGGCTGCCGTAGCTAACGAATACCAGCTTAACCTTCTCCTTGAAACCGGGCGTGTTGTTGACATCTTCCAGGGAGATGGTCCCGCCGCTGAAGAGGCCGATGTGGGAGAACGTGTCGAGATTTTTCAGGGTGATTGACTTGGTTTCCATACCGCCCATCGAAAGACCGGCCATAGCGCGATTTGGTTGATCTGCAAGCGTGCGATAGTTAGAATCAATGTAGGGGATCAGCTCGTCGACGAGAACCGTCTGGAAGGGACCGATATCGAAATCTCTGAGTCCGCCGATCCGGGTGTCATTGGTCATGCCATAGGTCATGACGATGAGGAAGGGCCTGGTCTTGCCCTCGGCGATCAGGTTGTCCATAATCAGGTTGGCGTGGCCTTGGTTGCTCCAGGCAGTTTCATCCTCGCCCCAGCCGTGCTGCAGGTACAGTACCGGATAGCGCTTAGTATGGTCCTTGTCATAGTCCGGCGGTGTATAAACAAATGCTCGGCGAGAGGTATTGGTGCTCCTGGAGGGGAATAGAATCTGCTGCACTTTGCCGTGAGGAACGTCCTTGAGGGCGTAGAAGTCCTGGTCATGAGCGGGGATTTCGATGCCACTTTCCCAACGAGTAGAACCGTAGAAGTTCAAGGTACCGGGGTCGTTGAAAGTCCCCCCATCAATCGTGAGATGGTAGTAGTGAAAGCCTTCATCCAATGGCTGTGACGTGCCAACCCAGTAACCGTTCTCGTCCTTGGTCAGCCGGGTTCTGCCTATGTTCACACTAACGCTCTGGGCCTGGGGCGCATGGATGCTAAACCTCGCGCGGCGTTCCGAGTTGACCTGGGGATACTGCTGGCCGGGCTGGTTGAGTGATGAGGGCTTCCAATCGCTCAGGTCCGCAGTCGCAGTCGGTGAGGTGGAAGAATCGTCTTTGAACAGAAGTTGTGCGAACTGATATAAACTTCGTCTCCAGGACTGCCACTCGTGAGCTGTATCAGGGGAGACGTAGAAAACACTGTTGATGCCGGCTTGTTTCAACGCTTCAGCGTTCGCCTTTGGGTCGCCGCCGAAACCACGACGGCCTCCCCCTCTGCGGGATTCGAGTTCACGGCTGCCGTAGCTGACGAATACCACCTTGACCTTCTCCTTGAAACCGGGCGTATTGTTGACATCATCTATGGAGATGCTGCCGCCGCTGAAGATGCCGATATGCGAGAACGTGTCGAGGTTGGCCAGTGTGATACTCCTTGTCTGCATGCCGCCCATAGACAGTCCCGCCATAGCGCGATTTGGTTGATCTGTAAGCGTGCGATAGTTGGCATCGATGTAGGGGATAAGCTCTTCGAGGAGAATTTGCTGGAATCCGCCGGCGAAGTTGAACTCCCCGAAACCGCCCGTGCGTCCACGTCGCATGCCTGCCCTTGGTCCGGGTGCCTGATTCGGCTCGTCTGCGGTAACTGTTCCCGCTCCGCGTCTGGCGACAGCTGCACCATCTGTCGCGGCCGTTCCGCGAGCACCCATGTCTCGTCTGCCACCGCGCGGACCGAAGCCTATGCTGCCGCCGCCATTGTCCATGACGATGATGAAGGGTCTGGCCTTGCCTTCGGCGATCAGGTTGTCCATGATCAAGTTGGTGTGTCCCTGGTTGCCCCAGCCGGTTTCATCTTCGCCCATACCGTGCTGCAGGTACAACACCGGATAGCGCTTCGCATCCTTGTCATAATCGGGCGGCGTGTAAACGAAGCAACGGCGTACGGTATTGGTGCTCTTGGAGAAGTAGAGGTTCTCCCGAAGCTGACCGTGGGGGACGTCCTTGAGAGCGTAGAAGTCCTGGTCCTTGGCAGGGATCTCGATGCCGCTACCCCAGCGGCTGGCGCCGTAAAAGAACATGCTGCCGGGATCCGGAACCTGGGCCCCGTCGATATTAAGCTGATAATAATGGAAACCTTCGTCCTGGGGATTCGAATCGCCGGTCCAAACGCCATTCTCGTCCTTAGTCATGGGGTATCTTACGCCGCCTATATCGAGCAGGACGCTCTGGGCCTGAGGCGCGACGATGCGGGCCCGGACACGACCTTCGGAGTTGACCTGGGGGTATTGCTTACCAAGTTGATTGGAAGATGCAGGTTTGAAGTCGTTCACGTCCGCAGTCTGGACCGGCTGAGCTAAACAGGTTCCGCATGTTAGTACTGCTACTAACAAAATCATTATAAGTCTGTGATTCATTTGATAACCTCCTATACTATTTATTGTTTTTCATCTGTTCGTCACATTGACTCAGATTTTTTCTGTATCTATCGCTTAATCCTTAAAAAAAAGCAGTGCGAATTCACGCAGACCACGCTGCCATGTGAGCCGCTCATACCTGCTGCCGATGTCGTTTTTGATAAGGATGTTTTGAATGATGGGGTTAGAAACGCTGACACCCTGCCGCCGGAGCTGATTACTGAGCCGGCAGCATCCCCACATGGGATTCTTCAGCGAAAGATCGAATATCTTTTGAACTACATCTGGCGGTGTAGTCTGGGGACGGGAGTGATGGATCGGCGTAAGATCCCGCAGCTGCGGAGCAATTTTAGGATATTCATGTCCTGGTATATTGGAATCTGCCGATTTCGAATCAGAGGGTTCGACAGCCAAAGCCAGGCAAAACGAACTGACTATCCCTATTATCACTGCAAGATACATTCTTTTTTGAAACACTGCATTATCTCATTAACTGATTAAAAAATAAATTAATTGTAAATACAACGCAGGATTGCGTTGCATTTGGTATCGGATGAGAGCGATACAAAGGAGTTCAGCGAACATTGCAACGAATTCTAACTGTGTATGATACATGTTTTATAATAATCCAAATTTATTCTTCAGTTTGCATGACACATTGTATAAATCTTGGCTGCCGGACTCACAGCTTCTCAAGGCTTGTGGTTCAGCATATATATGTAGGTTGCTGTTATTGCCTTGGACACCGTCCCCGTGAGCATCACACAAATTACATGACGGCCTGAGAGTGCTTCGCTCCTAAACCTCAAAATTAAGGACTGGCCACCGGTAGCAAGTTTAGGCCCAAAGAAGGTACTTGTCAAGGGAAATTTCATCATATAGATGCCTTATAGATGAAAATGCTGTAAGTGCCGACTATAATTATGAAATCAAGTCCGATTTGAGTAAATGAAGTCGAAACTTTTATAGCCCGGATGAATAAAGTGACATTACACCCTACATTCTCTAATAGAAGACCCGCTGGAGATAGCTCATTCAAACTTTATCCAATCGATCTCAACGGTTTTTGTGTCTTTAAGTATCACAACCAAGTCATGGATGCCAGAAGGACTTTCTGAGAGGGCCGAATTGACCCCGCTCAAATCCGTATTATCCGCAATGTCGACTTGAGCGAGCAACGGTCCATCAATTGCATCGATTCTGATATCGATAACGCCTCCTGTTGGGCAGGAGGTTTTAATCTTGACCGTGCTCAACTTCTCTTGACCAAAATCGACCTTGTTATATCGAATCCAGGCATTCTGGGCCGTCAGGACCGCTTTCCATCCCTTTTGTTTCTGTGCCGGGTCAAGGAATGCGATGGATGCTCCTTCCGGGCTAATGGCGCTGTACCTGTCAATCTGTATTTCGCTGATAGCATTGGTGATACCTACTCCACGCAAGGTTGGAATGACCTTCTGTATGGTGCCGTCGTCGTTAAAGTATAGATAATCTGCCCTTATGGACCGGTTTTTATCAAAGTCCGGGGATAAATCCTTGTCATGATAAAACAAATACCACTGCCCTTTGTATTCAACAATTGAATGCTGATTTGTCCAGCAACCACTGGGAGATTCATCCATTATAACTCCCTTAGGCTCGAAAGGCCCCATAGGACTGCTGCCGGTTGAATATTCAAGTCTCTCAGTTCTGTTCTGTGCATGCGGATAAGTTAAATAATAAATGCCATTCCGCTCAAACACAAAGGGGCCTTCAATAAGTCCCTTTTGGGGAAGATTTCCAATTACCTGCGGTTGAGAATCAAGTTCCAGCATATTATCTTTCAGCCTGGCCACAAATATTTTATTCATTGAATAGTATAAATAAGCGTTTCCGTCTTTATCAATGAAAACACATGGATCTATTCCATTTGCGCCTTCTATTGGTTTAGCCTCCGGCTTAAAAGGACCATAGGGTTTTTCTGATACGGCAACCCCGATTCTGCGCCCTGTGGGAAAATAGAAATAGTACTTTCCGTCTTTGAACGCGCAGTCAGGCGCCCACATATCGAATGATTTTCGTCTGAGCCAAGGAATATCATTCTGGTTTAAAATGACTCCATGATCTGTCCACTCCGTTAGATTCTCAGACGAGAAAACATGGTAGTCTTCCATACAAAACCACCCGGCTCGACCCTTGCCTGTACTGGCAGGAATATCGTGAGAAGGATAAACATAAATTTTGCCTTCAAATACTCTTGCAGTTGGATCGGCTGTAAACTGATCAAGAATCAGGGGGTTTTGAGCCAGTCCACGATTAGTGCCAAATAGAAAGAACGCACTGAGGATTAGTAAGTAACAGCTAAATTGATTCATCCGGGATTTCCCATTTACATTCTTAAACAACATAATTTTTTTCCATATAACGTAAATGATCTTACGAAAATTATCATGAACGTTCAAGAAATCTTTTTCCCAAGTAAGTTTCACTGGGAAATTTTCATCTTGATTTTTTATGAAGAACCTGATATTTAATTTGGTTTATATGCGTGAGAACAGTACACAATCTTACTTACGAGGGAAATGAAATGAAGTCAGGCAGACCTGAACAATGCGTTTATACCTGCGTACTTCTGTGCATAATTCTTTGTTCATCGCCTGTGATGGGCCAGCCCTCGGGCGGGCCTTATGGGCCGATTCAGAAAACTTACGATTTGCCAAAGGATGCGGGTAAAATTTACTATGTTGCGCCCAATGGAGACGCCGAGCAATTAGGGGGAACTCTCGATAAGCCCACAACCCTTGCAGCAGCCATAGAGCGGGTGATAACCGGCGACGCAATCGTGATGCGAGGCGGCACATATCGCACAGGCGGACTGAAATTGAACCAGGGAATCACGATACAGCCATACGCGGACGAAAAACCGGTTTTGAAGGGAACTTTTATAGCTGACAAGTGGGAGCGACAGGAAAACGGATTATGGAAGACAACATGGCGATGGTTATTTCCCGACAAGCCCGCTGACTGGTGGCGGCGGAACAGACGAACGCCCCTTCACCGTTTTAACAATGATATGGTGTTTGTTGATGGAAAGTTTTTACAATCTGCGGGTTCGGAGAGTGAAGTCAACGAAAATACGTTTTACATCAACTACGATACAGGCGAAGTTTTTATCAGTACCGACCCGACAGGCCGATTGGTGGAAATCACCGCTTTCGATAGCGCACTTATACGGGTAAAAGGAAACTGCCACGGCAAGATCTCGGATCGCAAGGGATCGCTTATACGAGGAATCACATTTACCCAGTATGCCTACCGAGCGCTTGAATTCGAAGGAAAAGACCCTGAGGGTCTGTCTGATGAGTCCCAGCACGGAAAAGACATCGTGGGGACGACTTTAGAAAACTGCACCATTTCTTTTTGTTCGCGCGTTGGGGCTTACCTCAGAGGTGATAAATTAACAATGCGCAATTGCTTAGTTAGCGACACCAGTACGGAAGGGATTTATATTTTAAGCTCATCCGATGTTTTGCTTGAGAAAAACATCTTCAGACGAAACAATATCGAGGACATCACAGGATACTTTCCCGCGGGCGTCAAGATTTTCAATCAATGCTATCGCGTTACCTGCCGGGACAACTTGGTTACTGACCAGCCGAACTCCAACGGTATTTGGTACGACGTAGGCAATGTTGACGGGGTATTTATCAACAACAGAGTCGAGGGCGTGGGAAATATCAACAACCAATTCTCCAGCGAGCGGTTCTGGCCAAGCGATAATGGGTTCTTCTTTGAAATCTCAAAAGGAGCAATTTGCGCCGGCAACGTATTTGTCAATTGCGACCATGGCATCCTGATAATGAACAGTTCTAATGTTCAGATTTACCAAAACACATTTGTCAACAGCACGGCGTGCATTGCGCGCAACAATAGAACGGCGGCCGGCGACCATTTCGGTTGGCATCCCAGCACCGGCCCGGATGTGAATGACCGGGAAGGGCACGTCTTTGTCAATAACCTGCTCACGGGAGATGAGAATTTCCGCAGGCCGCTTCTGGCTTTCTCGCAGACGCCATTACTGTGTGAACAGCTCGACAAACCGCAGGTCAAAAAACTCGATTATAACGTTTATGTGCGGCGCTGCGAAGATACATCTGCTCCTTTGATTTTCTGGAGTCCTGCTAAAAACGAAAAATGTCAGGTGGCGGTTGAGTCGCCAGAAGATTTGCATAAGTTGCATCCGGAATTTTCCGCCGACAGCCGCTATTTCTCCAATTATGATGGTTTCTTATTCAAGTGTCCCGAATCAGGCGATTATCAATTGTTAAAAACATTTCCTGCGTCCACTTCGGCATCGCCCCTTCCTCCTGAAATCAGTACGCTTCTGGGTCTGTCCCAAAAAGACACTTTATTTATTGGAGCTTATCCGCCAATCCCCTGAACCTGTCAGTCTCGCTCTATTCGGGATTAATTACCTGACGTTAGCCAAAGTGGCAGAGGTTGAGATATTCAATCATATTTGTTTACGCCTCCCGCTTCGTCGCAATCTGATCGGCTGCTACCGCTAACACTATTATTGCACCAATAACAACAAGCTGTACGTTTGTTGAGATATCCATCAAGGTCAGGCCGTTCCGCAAAAAACTTATTAAAAGTGTTCCTATGATAGTTCCAATCATGGTTCCTTTCCCGCCCGCTGGTGAACAACCTCCGATTATTACAGCAGCTATAATATCCAGTTCCAGTGCCAGTCCGGCTGATGGCTGAGCGGAACTTGCCCGACTGGTTGTTATCATCGCAGCCATCCCGACAAAAGCGCCAATCATCGTATAAACAATTACTATGGAATTCCTGACGTTGATACCTGCGTGAAAGGCCGTTTCCACGTTCGAGCCGATGGCGTAAACATAACGGCCAAAGGGTGTATATTTGAGAATAAAACCTGCCAATGCTAATATTAATATAAGCAAAACAACCGAGGATGGTATTCCTATTATTGTCCCTATGTCGAGCCAGGCATAGTCGGAAACCGCAAAAGGTTTTCCATCATTCATAAGATAGGAAGCGCCCCTGAAGATACTCATTGTTCCCAGAGTGACAATAAACGGCGCGAGCTTCAATCGTGTAATAAGCATTCCGTTTCCGAAGCCGCACAAAGCTCCGGCAGCAATTCCTACCAATGTCCCCATAATCATCGCCGCTGTGCCAAGCTCCACATAGTTGCCTCCTGTAACCTGTGCCCAGGATGCCCCGCTGAATTTAAGCATTGCAACCGAGCCAATCATTCCACACATCGCGAGCATCGAACCTACCGACAGGTCTATTCCGGATGTGATAATCACATACGTCATACCCGCAGCGATTATGCCGTTTATCGAAGAGCGTCTCAGAACATTCATTAAATTTTGCATCGTTAAAAAATTGTCGGGCTCCAGGAATGTCCATAACGAAATGATAAAGATTAACGAGCAAAACGGCAGTATTTGTTTTGCAAACCGATTCATATTATTTCTCCAATGCGGCCAAATGCATAATTTTTTCCTGTGTGGTTTTCGTAGCTTCCAGGTTACCTGCAATTCTGCCCCGCCTCATGACAAGAATACGGTCGCAGATTCCCAGCAATTCCTGCAATTCCGAAGAGATAATCAGTATTGCCTTTCCCTCTGCTGCGAGCTCATTAAGCAAAATAAAAACTTCTTTTTTAGCGCCGATATCGATTCCTCGGGTCGGTTCGTCGAAGATAAGAAAATCAGAGTCAGCCATAAGCCATCTTCCTATAAGAAGCTTTTGCTGGTTCCCGCCTGAAAGAGAGTTTGCAGGTGAGCTGGGCCGTATCCATCTTACTGAGACTTTTTCTCCATAGGTTTGACAAAGTTTTTCTTCTTTACGCAGGTTTAGCAGTGTTTTCATTCCAATTGTGCGATAATTTGGAAGTGTCATATTCCAGCTGCAGGGCAGATTGAGGCAAAGGCCAGATCGTTTGCGGTCTTCTGTTAAAAAGGCAATCCTGTTTCTGACAGCATCTGAAGGCTTCTTTATTTTAATGGTTTTGCCGTCAATTTTAATTGAGCCTGCCGTTAACGGTTTAATACCGAAAATCGCTCGAGCAACTTCCGTTCTGCCTGCGCCGACAAGTCCGGCTATACCGACAATTTCACCGCGGCGAACGTTAAAAGTAATATCATTTATACCTTCATCACTTGCCAGCTTCTCCGCTTCAAAAAATACAGAGCCGATTTTCGGCTCCCTTGGTGGATAATATTCATTAAGCTCTCGTCCGACCATCAGTCTGATAACTTTATGAATGTCCATTTCGGATGACGGTCCGCTTCCAACAGTCTCGCCGTCGCGCAGAACGCTGATTTGGTCGGCAAGCAGCTTCACTTCTTCCATACGATGTGAGATGTAAATAATCGTAAGATTCTTTTGTCTTAATTCCCGGATGATTTCAAACAAACGCTTTGACTCACTTTCCGAAAGGCTTGACGTGGGTTCATCCATTACAATTATTTTTGCATTTTGCATAAGGGCCTTCAGAAGCTCCACAATCTGGCACTGACCGGTTGTGAGATGGCGAATCTGAGACATCGGGTCGATGTCGAATCCGTATTGTTTGCAGAGCTTCTGCGTTTGTGAAATCATTGCTTTGCGGTTGATTACAAACGGAATCGAGCTTTTGATTTCTTTGCCCAGAAAAATATTTTCATAAACCGTCAGGTCCTCTGCCAGATCCAGCTCCTGATAAAGAATGGAAATTCCTACGTTCAGTGCCTGGCCGGGATGCATGAAACTCACTTCTTTTTCATCGATAAGAATCCTGCCGTTGTCCGGTCTATAGACGCCGGCAAGAACTTTCATCAGCGTGGATTTTCCGGCGCCGTTTTCTCCGCACAATGCGTGAACCTGTCCGGGTCGGGCACTGAATGTTACATCTTTCAGAGCTGTAACAGGCCCGAAGGTCTTTGTTATTTGTTCCATCCTGAGATAACTGTGGTTTTCAGACATTCTATAATCCCAGAGCCGCGGGAAACTGCTCCTTCATCTGTTCAAGATTATTCGCATCTATTATCATACTCGCGATAGGTTTCGTCTTGGGGATTTCCCTGCCTTTTAATGATTCGACCATTGTCTTTACGCCCTGATATCCTATCTCGAAGGGATTCTGAACAATCAGGGCTTCGACAAAGTATTTCTCGACGCCTTCCAGCAGAATCGGGTCTGAATCGAAGCCGATCATTTTGACTTTACCGCAAAGCGACTGGTTTTGAAGCGCCTTGTATGCTCCTACCGAGCTTGGCTGATTAACTGCAAAAAGCCCAACAACGTCTTTGTTTCTCGTGAGCATGTCAACGGTTTTTTGGCGCGCATCTTCAACGGTTCCGAGCGTATATTGCTCCGCTACGATTTTTATATTCGGAAATTCCTTTTCCAGCGTTTCCTTGAAACCTTTGGCTCGTTTGTCCGTAGAGGCCGAGTTTTGAACAAATTTGGTGAGTATGACGCTTCCCCGACCGTTTAACGCTTTGCCAAGACGGCGTGCGGCCTGCGCGCCGCCAAGTAAATTATCCGTTGCAACAAAAGAAATATAATCAGATGGATCGGCATCTACTGCAGAATCTATTATCACGCACGAAATACCTGCTGCTTTTATTTTCTTTACGGGACGAACCAGGGCTTTCTCATCGTTTGGTCCCAGGACAATACCTTGAACCTTTTGAACAATCGCATCTTCAACCGCTTGAATTTGCTTTTCACGGTCGGTTTCCTGCTCCGGTCCGGTCCAGGAAATTTTGTATCCAAATTCCTCACCGGCTTTTTCTGCACCCTTGTGCACAACTTCCCACCACATCGAAGCAGTGCCCTTGGGGATTACCGCAATTACTTTTTCACGGGTAATACCCTGTTTCAAATGTGCTATTTTTTTAATTACTCCGCTTACAAATAAAATGGCGGATGCTATAAGGACAAAAAATACAAGCAAGTTGCTCTTTTTCACAAATCTATGCCTTTCAAAAATTTCTCACCTCGATTTTAAATTCAGGTCTTATTCAAAGAACCCTTTACCGAATGCTGTTTTTATAAATATCTTCACCGCCGTTGAGCAGATAAACAAGCGGCTTAGGCCGGTCAACTGATTCTATAAAAGCAGGTCTTGCTGCCCATGGAGTAACACTCAATACGCCTGTCAAATCCATCCAATGCTGCAGACGAGCAACCGGCAGCCCCCATATCATATGGAAATGATTTGCCGGTGCATACTGTTTGTATTCAAGCATACTTGCGTACTTCGGAACTACAAAAGTATGAGGCCAATTCCAGTTTGTCAGGTTACACATAGCTTTTTCAAGTTTTGGGGGAACCGACGTCGTGGTCGCTTCATCCCAAATCAGGCTGAACTTGTCTATAAGGCTGCTGTATGCCATACGTCCTGCAATACCTTCAATACCTGCCGGTGTAACAAAGGTGACACTATTGCCGCCGCCGGGAAAGTAATACTCGTCCGCCAAAGGCATTATGATATTGCTCATAATGGTGCTGATATCTGCTCCCGGCCTGGCAGCCCAATCGAGTGCAGCACTACCGGAATTATTGCCGTCGACCAGCCCTTTTACAAAATAATCCGCCTTCGTGGAGAGTTTCACGCCGTGTTTCTTCGCAAGAGCTTTGATTTCCCAGGATTCCCAGATTTTTCTGAAATCCATAAATAGCGGCGGATTACCACCGCTCAAATAAGTGAAAAACAGCATTGTTAACAATCCCTGCATATCCGCCTCGGTTGCATACGGCAACGGAGCCTTTGAGCCGTTATGGTCAAAAGTGCTGTTAAAAAGAGATTCCATTATATCAGCTACTGGAAAGGGCAATCCTCTCCTGTCACTTCCCCATTCAAGCTGACTCATAAATCCTCCGCCAACAGCGTTAATCTCTTTCATCAAATCCCGATTGATTAGATACATAGCCAGGCTCTGCTCAAACCGCTGGCTGTCCAAATCATTTTTTAATTCAAGACGTTTTCCGACGTGTTTATTAATCCATCCTCTCAATTCCTTTAATTCTTTTTTGTCATACGCGCTTTTTTGCAGCATATCCACCAACAGTTTCATATCAAGTCGGGTGATTTCTATGCCAAATATATTTCTGGTCGCAAGAATATGCATCAATGCTGTCTCCATACCCATTGAGTCGTGGCCAAAAATCATTACACGTCGTCCGCGCAGAGCAACTGCAGTGACAGCGGCATAGCACCAGTCAATCAAAGCTTTCTCTGTAGCGGGGCTCATTTTTGGTTTCATTCCAGTATCCGGCCAGTATCCTACATTTAGTGCGACAAGCCTGCCATACTGGCTAATCGCGCCATTTGTTGCATGGGCATACACGACACCAGGTTTGGGTCCGCTGTTGCCGCAGGTAATATTCAATGGTGTTTCCCTCGGGAATTGCTGAATCAGCGAAATCGTGGTTAATTGTGGAAAGGCCCATGTATCCGGAATGCACACGATGATATTAACGCCGGCGTTTCGGAACTGCTGAGCGACTATATCCGCCTGTTTTTCACTGTCCACCAATAAAGGCGAGTAAACGACCGGCACAGGTATTTTATCCGGCAGTATAACCTGGCCGCTTATTGTATCAGCTACTATTTTAATTATGTTCTGAGCACGTTTTCGGCTTATCTGGTCAATCCTCGGATCACAGGGCGCAAAGACCCCGATTATGGGAATATTAGGAGAAGGCTTTTTGATTTCAGGCAAACACTGAGCGTTGATTTTTTTAGTCATATCAAATTCCTCATAATCTATTTCAATTCCTCATCAAAAACCACCGCAACCTTACCGCATTTACCGCTCGCCATTAACTTGTAGGCTTCGCCGGCTTGCTCTAATGGAAAACGATGAGTAATCAACTTGTCCGGATGAATATCCCAGCGAACAAGGCGTTCTACCAACTCTTCCATCCTCCATAAGTTTGTTACCCACGAGCCGTAAATTGTCTTCTGGTCATGAATAATATCAGGGGAAGGATTAAATGCAACAGTGCCGCCTTCACCGAGAAATACTATTTTACCCCATTTACGAGCGGACTGGATGCAGGTCAGACGAGCTTTATCACTGGCTGAACAATCGACGGCGCGCTCTACACCGAAACTACCGGTCAAATTCTTTACTTCTGATACATTGTCCGGGCCGGCTTTTAACACCTCATCAAAGAGCTTGAGCTGTTTGGCAATCCGAATTCGCTCATCAATTACCTCAATGCCGATAATTTTTTGTGCGCCCATTGCTCTTGCGAGCATTGCGGTAGCAAGACCGACCGGACCCAAGCCTGTCACCAATACCGCGTCGTTTCCGCAAATTCCGATTTTTTCCAGCCCCTCATAAACTGTTCCAAAACCGCAGGCAACCTGAGCACCGTCCGAGTATGTCAATTCATCCGGAAGAAATACTAAATCTTTTTCTTCGGCGAGCAGGAAATCGGCCATCCCACCGTCGCGCTGCCATCCATATGCCCTGCGGTATTCACTTGTACAGGAAATCATATACCCCCGACGGCAGTCATTGCAAAGGCCGCAGCCGGATATATGATAAACAACAACTCTGTCACCTTCTTTGAAACGCCTGCAGCCTGGGCCTGTCTCAACTATCTGCCCGCACGGTTCGTGACCTGCTATCATGCCGGGCTGATAACCTTCGGGACCTTTGCCTAAATGTTCATGATAAATACAGCGTATGTCTGAGCCGCATATCGTCGAAGACTTCATCTTAATTAACACTTCGCCGTGAGCTGGTTTCGGAATATCAAATTCTTTTAACTCAACCGTGCTGTTTCCCGGAAGGATTGCTCCTTTCATTTTACCCATTGTATTTGCTCCCATATTTTAAGGTGGACATTTAAATCATTTTTTTATTCAGGAGTAATCACTCCATTTACATCCCAAAGGTCCTCCCAGTTTTGATTTTCCTTCCAAAGAAATACCTGTCCCTTAATCAGCCGGCAGTTCTTATCAATCTGCGATAGCTCTTCCATCTCTTTGTCAGTGAGTGGATCCTGAACGGTGCTTTTCAGGTTACCAAGATACTCGTTTCGATATACAGAAAATGGTATCGGAATTTGGCCTCTATGAACAGCCCATTTGACGCACACTACAGCAGGATGGACATTCAGCCTTTGTGCAATCCTGACAACCACGGGGTCTTCAATGTCCACCGTGTCCGACTCCGTTTTGTCACGGTCTGGTCGTGTGGGTGAACCGATCGGGCAAAATCCTATCGGCTGAATATTATTGTCTAAACAGAATTGGAATAACTCAGGCTGCTGGAAGTGCGGGTGCAGTTCCATCTCGTTGCAGGCAGGCTTAATCTTCGCATCGCGCAATACAAGCCTCAGCTTGGGAATAGTCATATTGGAGGTGCCGATGTGTCTGACAAGCCCCGCCTCAACCAGTTTTTCCATTTGCCGCCATGTTTCCATAAAGTTCTCATGGATATATGGTTTGGCATCCGGACTTCGCGAATTTACATCACATCCCGGGGCATGGTAATTAGGAAACGGCCAATGGACAAGATAAAGGTCAAGGTAATCAAGCTGAAGGTCGCTTAGAGATTTATTGCATGCCTCGACAACATTGTTATGCATATCATTCCAGACTTTCGATGTAATCCACAATTCTTCGCGTTTTACTTCAGCGCTTTCAATTATTTCATTCAGTACATTACCGATGAGTTTTTCGCTTCCGTAAACACTTGCACAGTCGATATGACGATAACCTATTGAAACAGCTCCTCTTACTGCCTGGGCAACCTGCTCGCCTGAAAACCGGTCTGAACCAAATGTGCCTAATCCAATTCCAGGCATTTGTGCCCCGGTATGCAATTTTTTTTGAGGCACTTGGTTCGGATCTATTCCATCTTTGGCTATCATGAACTTATTCATTGCAGATCTCAGCTAATAATTATCCTTGAGTCACTCACCTTCTCATTTGAAATCGCAGAATGACAAATACCTATAATCCGCCAAAAACTAAAAATATTTTTTATTTAAGAGTTTTTTGCCGCCAAATTTAATATTCGACAAGCCCAATATTTTCTGCGTAAACGCATATTCACAGGGTTTTTATTGGGCATTTCCACCGTAAGCGATTCATTGTCAACCGGCCACTCAAGTTTACCATTGTAACCCGGTACTGTCAACTTATTCATCTTACATCTCACGCGGCCCTCCATAGTATTTCAGGAGTCCGCCGTGACGTTCTCAGCAAATAATCTTACCAGTTCCCTGTGGGATGCGGCTCTCCATTCAAAAATTGCCACAATTAGAAAATACTATCTTTCTGTTAGACCAGAAGACATCGAATCTGCTGGTCAGATTGTCAACAAGATTATGGAAGGTGTAAAGAGTGACTGATACATTTTTGACGAATGCTGAAACCAAAAATCACACCGATCATCAATATAAAATCTTGAAGTGATATACTATCATCATAAGCAGCTTTCAAGGTCGAGTTTGCATTTTCATCACCCTATATATTAACATGTTTATTCCTGGGGGAAGATGTTATACGTGAAAATGCCATAAAAGTCTATTATAATTATGAAATCAGGATTGTTTTAAGTTAATGATACTGAAGCCATTATAATCAAGATGAATAAGTTGGCATTACATAGACCGAATATTCTTGAGCCTTCGGTAGGATTTTTTGTAAAATTATTGATGTTCCTAGGAGGAAATCATGTTTTGTAACCGTGTAAATGTCAGATTACATTACACAGCGGTGTAAGATGGAACAATGTGTTTCAATCTGAAAGTGAAAGGGTCCATGATGAAAGCGGTTTTCGCAGATAAAGACCAACAATCTTGCCCTTATTCTTTAATGATTTTTCTGAGTCGATGCCTGTCTTTGACCATCATGCTTGCTTTTATTTCGACATTAACCTCATGTGCATCGCAAAGCACCACGAGGGAACGGATTTGTCTCAACTCGGATTGGCGATTCCAGAAGGGCGATCCAAATGGAGACTCAACCGGCTTGATCTATGACGTGCGCCCGAAGGTACGTCGAAGAAACGATATAGTACCGGCCGACGCCATGCCGACCGAGGCGGTAAAAGTAGAAGCGTCGCAGCAGGTCCTCAAACCCTGGATTCTGCCGACCGGGAACGATTTCATCAAGGATCCTGCCAAGCGGTACATCCGACCCCAGGGTAATCCCGGCAGCGATTGTCCTTATGTGCAGGGGGATTTTGACGACCTCTCATGGCAGTGCGTGAATCTGCCGCACGATTGGGCGGTTGAAGGTCCGTTTTATGAGGGCTGGAACGCGCCTGTCGGCGGCGGCATGGGACGGCTGCCAAGTCCGGGCATAGCGTGGTATCGCAAGGATATCGATATTCCCCAATCCGATACAGGTAAGTGTTTTTACCTTGATATCGATGGTGCGATGTCATACGCGATGGTGTGGATAAACGGTAACCTGGCCGGCGGCTGGCCCTACGGCTATGCCTCCTGGCGTGTTGACCTGACGCCGTATATTATCCCTGGCGGAGAGAATCAATTGGCAATCCGCCTGGACAATCCCCCCGATTCGTCCCGCTGGTATCCCGGCGGCGGAATTTATCGTAACGTTTGGCTGACTAAAACCCATCCAATTCATGTGGGACAGTGGGGCACTTATCTGACGACGCCGGAGGTTTCCGCTTCCTCGGCTGTGATCGATTTGGAAGTAGCGGTTGACAATGACTCCGCGGCTGAGGTGGATATTGTCGTGTCCACCAAAATTTATGAGTTGGAAGCCGACGTGCAGAAGATGAGCAACCCCGTCGCTTTGATCACACCATCGAATGTCCGTATTAGATCGGGCGCAAGTGTTAAAGTCAAAGGTTCCGTTACCCTCGACAATCCCCGTTTGTGGGGTCCGCCGCCCCAGCAGAAACCCAATCTTTACATGGCCGTAACCACCGTCTCGGTGCAGGGTAAACTTGTCGACCAATACGAGACACGTTTCGGTATCCGTTCCTTGCGGTTTGACCCGAACTCGGGTATCTACGTGAACGGTGAACATGTAACGATTAAAGGTGTCAATCAGCACCATGATCTTGGCCCGTTGGGTGCAGCATTCAACGTCCGTGCAGCACAGCGCCAGCTCGAGATACTCCAGGAGATGGGCTGTAATGCCATCCGCATGGCTCATAATCCGCCCGCCCCGGAGCTGCTCGAACTGACGGACAGCATGGGATTTCTGGTTATGGACGAGATATTCGACGTCTGGGAACGAAAAAAGACGCCACTTGATTTCCATCTTATCTTCCCGGACTGGCATGAACAGGACTTGCGCGCATTTATCTGCAGGGACCGGAATCACCCCTCGGTTATTATGTGGAGCTTTGGCAATGAAGTCGGCGAGCAATATACCGGTGAACATGGCGCGGCGGTGGCCAAGCGGCTGAACAACATTGTGAAGCAGGAGGATACTACCCGTCCAACGACCACTTCAATGAACTGGGCCAAGCCGAACATGCCTCTGCCCGAAGTCCCGGATGTCATCAGCTTGAACTATCAAGGTGAAGGAATTCGTCAAGACCCCGAATTTGAAGGAACTGATAGAATTCGTACTCCACCGCAATATCCTGCCTTCCACGAGAAATTCCCCGATAAGGTCATTCTCAGCAGCGAAACCGCCCACGCGCTCAGCAGCCGGGGCGTTTATCTGTTTCCAGTGTCGCAAGAGATTAGTGGTCCGGTTCGGGATGGCAAGGGAGGTGATTCGAAGATTCGCCAGGTGAGCGCCTACGAACTCTATGCCGCCGACTATGGCTCCTCAGCAGACAAAGTATTCGCTTCCATAGAGCGCCACCCTTATGTTGCCGGCGAATTTGTCTGGACAGGATGGGACTACCTCGGCGAGCCGACCCCATATTATTCGGCCCGCAGCTCATACGTTGGTATTATCGACCTGGCCGGATTCAAAAAAGACCGTTTTTATCTGTACCAATCGCACTGGAGGCCTGACCTGCCGATGACACACATCCTGCCGCATTGGACATGGCCGGAACGTGTCGGCAAAGTCACGCCGGTGCATGTCTTTACCTCCGGCGACGAAGCAGAGCTGTTCCTCAACGGCAGGTCGATGGGGCGCAAGAAGAAGGGCCAATATGAATACCGCCTACGCTGGGATGACGTGGTTTATGAGCCGGGGCAGTTAAGTGTGGTGGCCTATAAAAACGGAAAAGTATGGGCCAGGGATGTCGTCAATACCGCCGGTCGGCCCGCTCGGATAGAATTGACACCGGACCGTGATGTCATACAAGCTGACGGAAAATATCTGTCTTTCATTACAGTACGGATATCTGACAGCAATGGCAACACAGCTCCCCGTACTGATAATCTGCTCGAATTTACGATCGACGGCCCCGGTGAAATTGTCGCGACAGATAACGGCGATCCTGCGAATCTCGTACCTTTCCCCTCTCATGAGCGACAGGCCTTCAACGGACTTTGCCTGGTGATCGTTCGGGCAATACCGGGTCAGACGGGAACAATCAAGCTCAAAACCGAGTCCGAATCGCTCCAAAGTGCATCGTTATCCATACAAAGTACGCCGATGCCATAAGAACATTGAGTGCATAAAAGTTAGCCGGGATTGTATTAGCTCGGTCAGATACGATTCAGCTTTATGATATTGCATTTTGTCCCTGAACCCACGACACACAAATTTTCAGTCCGAAATCCGTGTTTGTAAGTACCTGTCAATAAACGATTAATGATTGATAATTAAAGACTTATGAAGCAGGCCGAGATGACACCGAGAGCAAAAGGGGCGCACTTTGTGCAGTTTTTGGTGCAGAAGGCTCACGTGATTCTTCTTAACAACACCTTATCAAAAAATCCCAGATACTTATTTCGATCTTCCTTTTTATAATACTTACCGCCGATCTCACTCGTAAGGACTTTGAGTAGTGTAAACTTATTCATCCTACCCATCAGGCGGCCCTCCCATAATACTTCAGGAGTCTGCCGAGCCGTTCTCTGCAGACAATTTCATCACTTCCTTGTACATAACAAGTACAGTCCATAATCTTGTTTTATAGTTCGCAAACACTAACAAATCGACACAAAACCTGCAATAACGTTCGTCCGAAAGAGCTTTAAGCCTTTTAATAATAATTATTTATGAAACGGAAATATTTGCACCCTACCGGGAAATAATGCAAATGAAGGATTGGGCTCTGAAAAGTTTACTCCAAGTTGCCAGAATAGGAAGCTGAACATATCCGTCATATCCTCAATATATTTACTCATTGGCCTATTAAGACCCGAATGACCTTCTTTAATACGATTCTGAAGTAGAACAGGTCTATCCGCACTGGTAGTTGATTGGAGTAAAGCAGCCATTTTATTTGCATGTAGGGGGGGAACTTGCGTATCTGAATCGCCGGTGACGAACAGCACCGCTGGGTATTTTGTACCCTGCACGACATTGTGGTACGGTGAGTAAGCATATAAGTACTTAAACTGTTCACGGTCCTTTGCTGTTCCGTACTCAGAGGCATAGTATCGCGCACTAAAAAATTTGTGGTATCGTAACATATCAAGTAGAGGGTATTCACAAACGACCGCTCGAAATAGGTCTGGTCGTTGAGTAAGTGCTGCTCCAACAAGCAATCCGCCATTGCTTGCTCCGGAGATGGCCAGCTTTGCTTGGCTGGTATAACCTTCGGCAATTAACCACTCGGCTGCTGCAATGAAGTCGTCAAATACTTTCTGCTTATTCTCGAGCACTCCTGCCTCGTGCCATTTTTCTCCAAATTCACCTCCACCTCGTAGGTTTGGCTGAGCATAGACTCCTCCAAATTCAATCCACAAAGCTGCTTCAAATGAAAAGCTTGGAGTTTGAATATTGTTGAAGCCACCATATCCTTTCAAAAGGGTTGGATTTTGACCATCCAGTTTGAGTTCTTTTGTGTGCACTATAAACATAGGTATCTTTGTTCCATCTTTTGATTCATACCAAATCTGTTTAACTTCGAATATATTACTGTCAATAGGAAACTCATCTTGCCACCACACTTCTTTGGTATCTTTCTCGGTGTCATATCTATAAGTTACTGTAGGTATATGAAACGAGGAAGATGTAAGGAATGCTTCGGTAGTTTCCCATCGACAACTGGCCCAATGATTGTACATTTCTGGAAGTGCAATATCTCGCACATACGTGCCATCTGGTTCAAATATTTTTAATTGAGAACAGACATTGCGCATATAAGTGACAAGGAGCTTTCCACCTGCAAGATAAAATCTTTCCAATACTGCATCACATTCTGGGATTATCTCCTGCCAGTTTTCTCGAGCTGGATTGGTCAGGTCAACACGAAGTATCCGTCCATTTGGTGCATTCCAGTTGGTTTTTAAGAATAGATAATTATTCGCAATCTTGCCCTCAAATCTTGCGTCAACACCATTGACGACAGGCAGAATTGGCCCTTTTTCAGCAACATTTTGGTAGTATATCTCAATTTTTGTCTCTGTTGTGACGGTGCCATGCCCGACATTGATAAGTAAGTACCGACCATCTTCAGATAGGTTTACCCCAATTGTTGTATCTGGTCCGCAATTATTGCCAAATAGCTCTATATCACCAGATGGCTTTGTCCCGATGTCATGATAATAAATCCGATCTCCTTTGTTTCTGCGTCTTTTATAATAGAAACCGCTATTGTCAGGTTTAAGAGAAATAACGTTGCTGTAGTAGTATCCTTTTTCCAGATGGTCAGGTAAATCTTTTCGTCCATCTACATCGTAAAGCTTTATGGTGCTCGCATCTTCCCCACCCCGTCTTAACCCGTATGCTATTAAACTGCCGTCCTTAGATATGTCCCAAATTTCGACACTTGTTGTGTGATCTGAACTCATATTATTAGGGTTGATCAGTACTTCGTCCTCACCTTTAAGTCCTTTCCTCATATAAATCGAGAACTGATCCTGTTTGGCCAGCTTTTTATAAAAAAAATAACGTCCATTGCACTCATACGGCCACCATATTTGGTCATATCCAGTTAATTTATCAGTAATCCTCTGCCTTATTAATTCCCGATCTGGTAAAGAGCTGATCGTTGCTTGTGTTAATTCATTCTGTTTTTTTATCCACTGCTGGGTTCTTCTACTATTTCCATCCTCAAGCCAGCGATATGGATCTTCAATCTTGATGCCATGGATTATCTCTCTTTTAGTTGGCTCTTTAATCCTTGGACCTTGGCATCCTATAAAAAATATGATGAGTAAAATCCAAAACTTCTTAGAAAGTGTAAATTTTTTAAAATCTCTTAGCATTTTTTCTTCCTTTATTTGGGGATTCTTACTTGATCTGATATCCCGCTAAAATAAAACCTTAAATCGTAAAACAGATCCTTTTTAAGTTGAAATTTCCCATTTACGCTCTAAAAAAAAATAATTTTCTCTGTTGAAGCTCAATAATTCTACAAAAATCTCAAAATCTATCAAGATTTTTCTATCCTGAAGCGGCAACACATGGATTTTCAGTTCTTTTTTCTGTTTACAAGCGCTTATCAATAAAGATGATGCAATAGCGAAATCGGGCGGTTTTGGGAGTT
>CAYNDE010000012.1:0-22759 GCA_964395535.1 uncultured Pirellulales bacterium | reverse complement strand
ACGAGAGCTTCGGCCTGGAAGATGCCCGAATAACAGCGATTGACGGCACGTTCTACATAACGTATGTGGCTGTCAGCAGGTACGGCGTGACAACTGCTCTTGCATCTACCGAAGATTTTAAGGACTTTAAGCGTCACGGGATAATATTTTGTCCGGAAAATAAGGATGTGGCTATTTTCCCTGAGAAGATAAATGGAAACTTTTATGCACTGCATCGGCCGGCCTCGCCGCTATTCGGGAAAAATGAGATATGGATTGCCGAGTCACCCGATTTGCTTGGCTGGGGTAATCATCGCTTTTTGATGGGCACAACAATGGACGGCTGGGACGAAGCGAAAATCGGTACCGGCGCCGTGCCCATCCGCACCGATGCAGGATGGCTCGAAATATATCACGGGGCAGACCGTCATAATCGTTATTGCCTTGGTGCGGTGCTTCTTGACGGCCGGCAGCCGTGGAAGATTTTAGCAAGAAGCGAAAAGCCGATTTTTGAACCAGAAGCCGACTATGAGCAGGCTGGATTCTTTGGAAATGTGGTTTTCTGCTGTGGTTTGCTTGCAGAGGACGGCAGATTAAATATTTACTACGGCGCAGCGGATACTTCTATTTGCTACGCACAAATTTCTATCGAGCAAGTACTTAAGAATTTTAACTTATAATTTATTACCCTGTTGTTTTAGAGACACTGTTTGTTATTTCAGGGCGTTTTTTATATTGTGGTGGGCTGTGGACAATAGTGAAGAAAAACCTATCAGCGAAGCCGAATCAATCGGCTTAATCCTGCGGTGGTTTAACTTTTTAAAGCGCAGGGCTTATAGCTTTATCATTTTTGGCGCCCTATTCTGCACAATCGCTGTAAAGTTTTTTCACGCCTGTCGGAACTCCATTATTTCATACTATCCAAAATGGGTTTTAACTGATATTGCTGTACTGCTCGGTGTTGAAGTGGTTCTTTCTGCCATCTACTTTCGCTGGCCTCGAAAAAACATCTTTCGTTTAGTCACATTTGCCGCAGCGCTTGTCTGCACCTGGTCGGTTATTAACGCCTGCTGGCTGATAAGAAACGGCGTCCAGTTTTTACCGATGAATTTTCTGCCCCTGTTCAGGGACCCTGCGGACGGTTTTTCAATGGTCGGTGTTAATATTATAAGAATGCCGCTGCCTTCGATTTTAATCTTTGTGCCCAGCGCCGCTGCTCTTACCTTTTTGTTTTATGTCCTGGCAAAACCGCTCCTTCCGAAAATCGATAAGGCAAAATATTTTAGAAACACTGCTGTTTTGTTAACTATAATTCTTATCGCTCTTATCGCCAAGCTCTTCGATACCAAACGAGGCTCAGTACCGGCTGCTGCTGTCGGAATGCGTTATAACGCACAACTAAAAGCCATAACCTGCCTCTGGAACAAAAGCCACAGGTTGACTCGGGACGACCTTAAAAATCTGCACAGAATTATTCCGTTCAATGACGAGGTAAACATAGCTTCTATGCCTGATACGCCTGCCCGTAACTATAACGTTGTTATTGTTGTCCTCGAAGGTATTCAATACAAATACACATCTCTTTATAATAAGCAGGATGACCTGACGCCCTATATCAGCCAAATTGCACAACAGGGCTTATGCTTTGATAGTATGCGGACTTCGCTGACGCACACCACCAAAGCTCTTTTCGGTATCTTGACGGGTTTTTTCCCGTCTGCGTCGATGGACCTTTCGGAGGCTGTGCCTGTTACCAAGCCTTATGTTTCTCTGCCGATGATTTTGAAAACGAAACGGAACTATCGCACGGCTTTTTTCCAGTCGCCCAAAGGTGATTTTGAAGCCCGTCCGGCGTTGGTGCATAATCTCGGCTTCGATAAATTTTTTGCACGGGACGACCTTGACGACCCCAATACTTATGTCGGTTATCTCGGCAGCGATGAATTTGCTCTGCTCAAGCCGATTGCAGAGTGGATTAAAGAAGACGACAGGCCCTTCATCCTGACCCTGATGTGTTCAGTCACACACGACCCGTATGACCTGCCGAAATGGTATGGTAAAGCCCATGGGCAGCTCATCGACAAATATAAACAGACAATAAAATATACTGATTTATTTATAAAGGCTCTCGACGATGAATTGAGAAAACTTAACCTTTATGATAACACAATTTTTTGCGTCATCGGCGACCATGGCGAGGCGTTCGGTGAACACGGCTCTCTTGTGCATGAGCGGGTTGCTTTCGAGGAAGCATTGAGGGTTGCCTGGGTAATGCGTGCACCTTTTCTGATTGAGCCGAATACCGTAATCCAGGAACCCGCAAGCTCAATAGATTTTACTCCGACGATACTATCACTGCTTGGTTTCGATGTCGAAAAAGGACCGTTCGAAGGACAAAATATGCTCGGTAAAACTGTTAACGACCGAAAGGTGCATTTTGCCTGCTGGATGCTGCAGGGGCCTTGCGGCTTTGTCCAAAACGGCAAAAAATTCGTATACAATCCCATTGACGAAGAAGTAAATGTATTTGACCTCGCTGAAGACCCGAATGAGCTGAATCCCCAAGAATTTCCCGAGGAGCAAAATAAAAAAATCGCCGACGAGCTTATAAACTGGCGAAAAAATTCCGTCTTCAAAATAAGACAACAGCAAAAAGGCCAGGTATTGCTTTTCGACAAATGGCTCTGTAAATGGAATAAAAGAGTCTGTGACGCATTCTATAAATCCGGCGTCAAACAACAAAAAAACTACATTCAAGTATTGTATATATCAGTAGTACCTGTAATACTGACAGTTCCATTTGTCGTTCTGTTTCTGCTGCATTTATTCGGTAGAAGAGCCAAGCTGAAAGCAAATCATTGAAGCCAATAAAAAAGCCCCCGTCTTTCCGGAGGCTTTTGGCTCGTAAACCGTCATTTTTCTTATCCGATTTCTTCATCTATCCAGCCGGTCAGCTCCCTGACATCATCAATTGTAATATCACCCATATGAGCGATTCTGAAGGTCTCTTCTTTCAGCTTGCCGTAGCCGTTGCCGAAGACCGTGTTGTGTTTTTCCTGAACTGCTTTTATTGTTTCAGCGACATTGATGCCTCTGGTATTTTTGATTGCCGTAAGAGTATTTGAGGCGTACTTTTCCTCGCAGAACAGCTCGAATTTTTCTCTTGCCCAGCTCCTGACGAAGTCAGCCATTTTTTTGTGTCTTACCCAGACATTTTCCATACCCTCCGCGAGCAGCTTTTTGCACTGATAGTTCAGAGCCATTATATGAGGGATGCTCGGCGTCACGAGCGTCTGATTCTTTTCATTCGACTTTGCCCATTGTACGAAGTCGAAATAGTAGCCGCGATTCGGAACGTTCCTGCTTTTCTCAAGCGCTCTGTTGCTGACTGCTGCGACGGCGAATCCGGGCGGGATTGCAAAGGCCTTCTGCACCGAGGCAAAACCGACGTCCCAGCCTAATTCGTCAAACTTCAAAGGCAGTCCTATCATTCCGCTGACCGAATCGACAAATACCAGAATATCGGGGTATTTCTGTTTCATCATTTCGCTTATTTCTTCCATAGGATTCATCAGGCCTGTACTTGTCTCGTTGTGTACGAGGGTAACGGCTGCATATTTGCCGGTTGCAAGTTTTTCATCAATAAGCTCGGCAGTAACTGCTTTGCCCCACTCGACCTTCAGAGTATCGACGTTTCTGCCGCAGCTTTTGATGACAGTAGCCCATTTTTCGCTAAAGGCACCACAGCCTGTCGCCAGTACAGTTTCGTCGGGCGCAACGCAGTTGCGAATAGAAGCTTCCCATAGCCCTGAGGCCGAAGACGTTGATAAAAACACATTTTGCCCAGTGAACAATATCTTTTTTAGCATTTCGGTTGTTTCCGAATGAAGCTGGCCGTATTCTTTGAGCCGATGTCCGAGGGTTGGTCTTGCAAGCTGCTGCAAAACGTCATCGACAACGTGTACCGGGCCGGGAATAAACAACCTTGGTGGATTTTTCCAGTCAACCATTGATTTTCTCCTGTTAAAAAATCATATTTTATAAATAGTCATACCCGAATAAACTTTCGGGAAAAAGAAGGTTGATTTCTGGGGCATTTTTTCGCCCGCATTGGCAACCTGTTGTACCATTTTTATTTTCTCAGGATTGGTAAAAAACGCCGCCTGTATCTGCTTTGCGTCGACTCTTTCTATGGTATCGCTGACGGCGTTGGGAGTGTCCTTGACATACTCGAGATTAGTTTTTTCATCAAGCTGTTTTTCGCCTATTCCAAGAATGCCCTCGAGTATCATCTTGTGAAGCACCGCGACATCCAGTAAACGGTACGTGCTGCTTTTATCAGGCAGGGTCTTATCCATAACCGACTTGTCCATAAGGACCGCTACCCTGAAAACGCCGTCGCCCGTATATATTCCATAAGCATTTCTGTGTCCGGCCGACTCCTTCTTCATCCGCTTGAGCATTTTTTCCTCCGCCTGCTGCTTTGTTGTCTCGCTGTCGAATTTATATTCGGTTATGTCGAAGTTGGCTTTAAGACCTTCGAGCAGCCCTTTTGTGCTGAAGTCCTTCAGACCGTAAACAAGCCTGTGCGTTGCAAGGATAATCATACCGTCATGAAGGGTATTGACAAAAGCCATTACCTGATGCGCCGCTTTCGGATTGCCTGTCTCTTTATAGTAACTAAGAGACGATGCATAACGGTGATGGCCGTCGGCAATGACGCAGTTTTTATCGTCCATCATACTGCGAATTGCATCAATATCGTTTTTGTCGCCTATCGCGAAAAGCCGATGCTCAACATTGTCCTCGTCAGCAAACTCTACCAGAGGTTTTTGCTGTGAAGTTTTCGCGACTATTTTATCGGCGATTTTCTGCGGGTCCTCATAAAGCATAAAAATCAGGCCAAACTGTGTCGCTGTTGCCCTCTGCAGGTTCAGCCTGTCGGTTCTCGGCCCGATTAATGTGTTTTCGTGGTCTCTTATATGATTGCCGAGCTCTTCGAGTTTACCCAGCGCGATAAATGCCTCTCGCCTGAATTTTTTTCTGCCCAGCTTAAAATCCTGCACATAAGCGTAAATAGCATCAGAGCCGTTTTCTTTCAGTGCACCCTTAGAAATCCACTCGTTAACAAGCTCTGCCGCACGGGTATAGGGATTATTAGTCTCATTGTCCTGGGCCGTAGGCTTATTACGGATAAGCCGAACAGTGTTATAATCATTCTTCGCGTACAGCTTATCACGAAGCTGCTCGTTGATAACATCATAGGGCGGGCAGATGCAATCGCCCGCGTTCCCAACAACCTCTTCGTTGAATCTAAGTGCCTTAAATGCCTTTATTTCCATAATTTACCATTCTTATAAGAAGCCCTTTTAAAAAAGTTTTTTCGATAACTTGTTAAGAGGGAAAATGCTAATAAACGATTTTGAAAATGTCAAATATAAAACGGTTAAAATAATGAATTGCATGCACTTTTCGTTTAGTTTTTGTTTTTAGTTCGGATTTTTCTTTTCAAATATTCATTTATTGCTGCTGCGGCGATTCTGCCCTGTCCCATTGCCAGAATCACCGTTGCCGAGCCTGTAACTATATCTCCGCCGGCATAAACGCCTTCCATTGACGTTTTGCAGTTCTCATCGACAACTATATTTCCCCATTTGTTGAATTCCAGATTCGGCGTGGTCTTGCGAATCAACGGATTGGCAATACTTCCAATGGCTACAATAACAGTGTCAACATCGATTTGAAATTCAGAGCCTTCGATGGAAATAGGCCGGCGTCGGCCGCTCTCGTCCGGTTCGCCAAGCTCATATCTTAAACACTCGATGGCTTTCACGTGCAGGTTTTCATCACCGATAATCCGCTTAGGACTGGCCAGCAGGTGAAATTCTATACCTTCCTCTTTGGCATGCTGGATTTCCTCTACCCGGGCAGGCATCTGCTCTTCAGCCCTGCGGTAAACGAGATATACTTTTTCGGCACCAATCCTTAGAGCCGCCCTTGCAGCATCCAGCGCTACATTGCCGCCGCCGATAACCGCGACCTTTCTGGAGCGGGCAATCGGGGTGTCGGCCCCTGAGCCGAATTGATATGCCTTCATAAGATTGGTGCGCGTCAGGTATTCATTGGCGCTGTAAACGCCGACAAGGGATTCGCCTTCAATATCCATAAATTTTGGCAGCCCCGCTCCTACGCCTATAAACACGGCGTCGTAACCATCCTTATTCATTAACTGCTCGATGGTTCTTGTCTTGCCGACAACAAAGTTCGGAATGATTTTGACGCCCATCTTTATTAAAGTATCGATTTCTTTCTGAACAATGGATTTTGGCAGCCTGAATTCAGGTATTCCATAAACCATCACACCGCCCAGCTTATGAAAGGCCTCGAATATCGTAACATCGTGCCCTGCCCTTCTGGTATCGGTAGCGGCAACGATACTGCCCGGTCCTGAACCGATTACAGCGACCTTCATCCCCGTGGCAGCAGCAACAGCGGGAACGCTGTCCTCAGTTTCGGCGTTATCGGCAACAAACCTCTCAAGTCTGCCTATTGAAACCGCCATGCCTGTATCCCTGAACTTCTTACCAACGGTACATTCCAGTTGACACTGGGTTTCCTGCGGGCATACTCTGCCGCAGACAGCCGGCAAGAGAGAGTTTTCTTTGATAATATTCAGGGCCTTTTTGAAATCGCCTTCTGCGGTGGCTGTCACGAAGTCTTTTATCCTGATTTGCACGGGACAGCCCTTTATGCAGGGCGCATTTTTGCATTGCAGGCATCTCATCGCTTCGAGCCTTGCCTGCGTCTCGGTAAACCCAAGAGCCACTTCACTTACGTTGTGTACTCTCTCGGCGGGAGCCTGCTGCGGCATCTGCTGAGGTAATATTTCGTACCTTTCAGCAGCCGTGAGCTCACCTCTTTTTTGTTTATCCAAAAGATGTTTAAGAAGTTTTTCTTCTTCTTTTTCCGCCACCACGAACTTTCCTGTTTATTTTTTTATTTCTTTATCAGTATCTTTTTTATCAAGCCCTATTTTGCAGCCGTGTTTTTTATAATGCTCATACGCTTTTTCTTCCTGGTTTTTGTAGGCGTTTAGTCTCTTAATCATCAAATCGAAATTGACCTTATGGCCGTCAAATTCCGGGCCGTCAACGCAGACAAATTTCGGCTTGCCGTCATATTCGATTCTGCAGCCGCCGCACATACCGGTTCCGTCAACCATAATCGTATTCAGTGAGACCTGCGTAGGGACATTAAATTCTTTTGTCACCTCACAGCAGAATTTCATCATCACAGCCGGGCCGATTGCAAAGGCCTGGTCGGGTTTCGGCGCTCGCTGACAAACCTGCTTTAAAGGTTCGGTGACCAGAGCTTTGCGTCCGTATGAGCCGTCGTCCGTTGTTACAATAAGCTCGTCACTTATTTTTGCAAATTCATCCTCAAGAATAAGCAGGTCTTTGCTCCTGGCGCCGAGGATTGTGATGATAGTATTGCCTGCTTTTTTCAATTCTCTTGTTATCGGCAGCAACGGTGCATTGCCGATACCGCCGCCTACGCAGACTACGGTACCGAATTTTTCTATATGCGCGGGATTTCCGAGCGGCCCTGTTACCGCCGCCAATTCGTCGCCGACCTTCATATCAGCCAATTGAGCGGTGGTTTTGCCGACCCGCTGCCAGATAAGGCTGATGGTGCCTTTTTGGCGGTCGAAGGCAGCGATTGTCAAAGGTATCCTCTCGCCGAACTCTGCGTTTACGCTGATTATGACAAATTGGCCCGGCCTGGCTGCTTCTGCGACAAACCGAGCCCCGATTTCAGCAGTAAATACATTCTCACTGAGCTGCTTTTTTGATATTATCTTGTGCGACATCTTTTCGGCCTTATTCGAATTCCATACAAAGACTCTGAGCCTGCATTAAATAAACAGAACATATATTAAAGCAGATTTTTAATAAGTTATCGAGTCATATTTACTTATAAGGCCAATAAGATATCATTAAATTATTCGTTTCAGGAGGAAACCACGGAATTTGGCGGCCGCTGATGCAAAAAATCTGATAGTCCCGATGCAGGACCTGATGAAGGTCACGGCCAAGCTGGATTTGAACCGCCGCCTCTCAAAGCACCTCATCAATGGCTGCTGTGATATTGTCTTTGTTTGTTAAACCGACCCACGTATTTTGTACCTGCCCGCCCTTGAACAAAATTAAGGTTGGAATCGAGCTAATGCCGAATTCTACTGCACTGTCACGTGAATCATCGGTATTTATCTTGCATACCTTTGCCTTCCCTGTGTATCCATTAGCAATCTCTTCCAGAATGGGAGCCATCATTTTACAAGGCCCACACCATGGAGCCCAGAAGTCCACAAGCACAGGCACATCAGAGTCCCGAACAACCCCATCGAATTCAGCGTCTGTCAGCTCAATCACATTACCAGCCATTGTTCAATCCTTTCAAGTACCGGTTTGAGAAACAAAACTATTTCTAAACAAAAAAGTATTTTAAGGAAAAGAAACAATCGTGTCAAACGCTAATTTGAAGTTTGTTGTTCGTTTTCGCCGGTCAGCTCAACTTTTTCATAGTCTTTTTGTTTATGAGCTTTTTTCGCAGGCAGTTCGACGACCGGAATAGGCGGTTTTTGCTCAGCCGCAGAGAGCTTCGTTTGCTGCCAGCCGGTTTTGTCGATAGCAGCTCCGCTTTGCCCATCAGAAGCAGCTATAGCTTTCTGGACGGCCTGTTCAGCCGGTTCATCAGTCAAGGCCTTGATCTGAAATGAACTTGAGGCCGCAATGTACTTGACAGAAACCAGCCCGTCTCGAATAAGCTCAAGAACCGCAAGGAACAGGCCTATCATTACAAGACGGTTAGGCTTTGACGCAAAAATTGTCTCAAAAAGCAGCGGCCCTTCAGCCTGCAATTGTGCCAGAACCTCTATCTGGTACAAGTCGATAGGAGTTTCGTCGGTGATATGTTTTATCTGGTAGGTTGTTCCCGTAGCCCTGCATATGACATCAAAGGCTTCAAGCAGGTCCCAGACGCTGACCTGCTCCATATCGAGCTCCGGTTCGGCATCGGGTTTTAATTTCTGGATAATAATATCTGGACGGCTGTAGCGATTTTTAGCCTCTTGCGCAGCACTATCAAGCATATTGGCGGCATCCTTAAATTTCTTATATTCTAACAGTTGGCGAATCAGCTCTGCGCGTGGGTCAGCCAAATCCCCGTCGTCGGAATATTCGGGCTCGGCTCTCGGCAGGAGCATAGCCGATTTTATCTGCATCAGTGTCGCCGCCATTACAAGAAAGCTGCCAGCCAGGTCAATATCGAGACTTTTTAACATTTCAATATACTGCAAATACTGGTCGGTTATCCTTGTTATCGGTATGTCATAAATATCGACCTCTTCTTTGCGGACAAGATACAAAAGCAAATCCATCGGGCCTGCAAAGATATCAAGATTTACACGATAATCAGTCATATTTTCATTGTCTTTCGTCAGATTCGAGGATTTTGGCGGCTTCTTCGGACACACTCTCAAAGACCTGAAGCTCAGGGCCTGCAATAGCAGATATGCCCGGATAAATATTCGAGGCATTCTGCCCTGTTACCACTGCTTTGATTCCGAAGTCTTCGAGTTTTTGCCTGGCAAGCTCAGCCTCCATATAATCCATAAACCTTGCAATTGTGACGAGCTTGTCGGCCATTTTATTATCTTCCCAATCCGACGGCATTTCTTGCCCGGGCCAGCGTTTCTGAAGCGACAGCTTTTGCCCGCCGTGCACCGTCGGCAAGGGTCTTTTTGACGTAATCAATGTTGTTCTCCATCTCTATTCTTTTCTTTCTAAAGGGCCTGAAATACTCTATCATAAGCTCAGCCAGCCGCTTTTTAACCTGGCCGTAACCCATACCACCGCTGCGATATCTGTTCTCCCATTCAGCAAGCTCTTCGGGCGAAGCGATAAGCTTCAGAAGAGCAAAGACATTACACTTGTCAGGGTCTTTAGGCTGCTCGACAGACGTGGAATCCGTTACGATGCGCATAATTTTCTTTTCGATACTATCCTCAGGTTCGAATATCTCAATCGCATTGCCATAGCTTTTACTCATTTTCCTGCCGTCCAGGCCGGGCACGACCGCAACCGACTCGATGATGTAGTCTTCAGGCAGAGTGAGAATTTCGCCGTAAGCATTATTGAACCTTATGGCGATATCGCGCGCGACCTCGATATGCTGTTTCTGGTCTGCACCGACGGGAACAATATCGCTGTTAAAAATAAGGATATCCGCAGCCTGCAGGACAGGATACGCGAACAGGCCGTGATTGGGGCTGAAGCCCTGAGATACCTTGTCCTTATAACTGGTGCAGCGCTGCAGCAGTCCCATCGGCGTTATACACGAAAGCAGCCACGTGAGTTCGGTTACCTCAGGTACATCCGATTGGCGCCAGAAAACCGTCTTGTCCGTATCCAGACCAAGGGCAATATAGTCGATTGCGACGTCCAGCACGTTTTGAGCTATTTCGTCCGGCGATGGATTGCTCGTCAGGGCGTGATAATCCGCAATGAAGTAGAAACATTCGTTTTCAGCCTGCAGCTTCAACTGATGACTCATCGCCCCAAAGAAATTCCCAATATGCAGCCGCCCGGACGGCTGTATGCCTGAAAGTGCTCTCAAGTTAACCTCCCGATAACAACAACAAAAATAAATTTTGAAGAAGTACCAACCCGCGGCCCCTCGGCTCGAAGGCCGCGAGGCCTGCGGCTCGCCGCGAGGCGGGCGGCACTACCAGAAAATCTGCATAAACGTAACGAAAATGAAGTGAAATGTCAAGGATTTTAAGCCCCCTGTCCATTTTACAGGCTGTTTTTTCAGAATAGTTGCTTCCAAAAACGCAGGCCCCAATAGAGAATTAAGTGTAATTTACGAGTACACTTTTTGCAGCGTCCTCGCTTATTATCTTTTCTGCAAGAAGCTCGTTTAACGAATCCACCATTGTAATCATACCGTGCTTTTTACCTGTCTCAATAACGCTTCTGAGGAAAAAGCCCCCTTTTCTTCTTATTATATTTCTGGCTGCACCGGTTGTTACCATTACCTCGGTCGCCACCCTTTGCCCGCCTTTTACTGTCGGGATTAGCTCCTGGTGGACTATCCCCTGCAGCGATTCTGCAAGCAGAAATCTCAATTGGCCCTCGGCTGCCGAGGGTGCATAGCTCAAAAGTCTTTCTATAATTTTGTCTATCGATATGGTGTGAAGTGTCGAAAGCACAAGAACACCGGTCTCCGCAGCAGCCAGAGCTATCCTTATCGTCTCGTAGTCCCGCATCTCACCTATTGCAATGACATCGGGGTCCTGCCTGAGAGCGGCTCGCAGACCGGTATAAAATGACTTGGTGTCCTTGCCGATTTCTCTCTGTCTTACAACGCCCTTCTTGTTCGTATGCACGTACTCAATCGGGTCTTCAATAGTGATTATGTGCTTGGTGAAATTTGCGTTTATCTCATCTATCATAGCCGACATAGTTGTAGTCTTGCCCTGGCTGGTGCTGCCTGTAATCAGGACAAGGCCTTTGGTCCGACAGGCCAAATCTTTTACGATATCGGGAAGATAAAGCTCTTTGATTGTCCGCGGCTTTGTCGGAAGTATTCTGATTGTAGCCCCGATGGTACCGTTGAAATAACCGACATTGACCCTGTATCTGCCGATGGTCTCTGTAAGCATAAAGTCGTAGTCCAGGCTCTCTTCAAGCTCCTGCCTTTGCTCGTCGGTCAGAAGCTGCAGCGATATCTCTTTGCTTTGCTCAGCGGTAAGTATCTCCTTTGTGATAGGGACCAGATTGCCGCCGATTCTGAACAGTACAGGTGTATTCGCACATATATGTATGTCCGTAGCGTTCTGATTTTTTGCATGCTCAAGTAATTGTTGCCGGTCTATCATAATCGTTCCTTGTTTTCAGCATTTTAAATAATTATACGAATTTTGGGAATCTGTTATTTTCAGTTGAAGGATTTTTTTAGTACTGTTTGTAATCTTAGCCGGTTCAGCTATTCTAATCGGCCACAGCCATATTATCTTCTCACTGTCGGTAACCACCAGCATTTTTTCTCTCACATTCTGCGGCACCTTCAAGTCGGTAAGGAATTTGCCTATCTTTTTTCGAGAGAGCATCCCCAAAGGCTGGAATTTGTCGCCTGTCCTGCGACGGCGAATCCAGAGCGGCAGCTGCAGCTTATCGAAGTCAAAATGCTCTGTGAAATTGTCTTTATTACTTTTGATATTCTCGATTATTTTTTGCGAAGCAGCTAAAAATTTACTTTCTATAACAAAGCTTCCGAATTTTTGTATGCCCGGAATATTTAGCGCAAAAATTTCATCAGGAATCTTTCGGCTTTCGGCTTTTGCCGGACGCTTAAGAATAAGCTTATCGTATTCACGGTGAACTGTAAAGCCGCCGGGCAAGCCTATTTTCTTGTTACTGACTTTCTTTCGTGCCAGCTGCAATATTTTTTCATAATGCAGGCGGTTCAAGTCTTTCTGGCCGCTGCCAAGACCGGACAGGCTCCGTCGAACAAGCTCGATTTGCACTTCAGGATGTTGAGCTGAAAAAATTTTCAAATCAATTCTTAAGTTGTTCCTATTTACCTCTATCGCCTCAGGCCAGAGTCTCTCAGCGATATTACAAACAGAATTGTAAAGCCTGCGAGCCGATTGACAAAGGCCGGATAACTGTTCAGCAAGCGAAATATCACTGTTTCGTTGAAGCTGCGGCAGCAAAAGATGGCGAATAAAATTTCTCCTGAACGTCAAATCCTCATTGGTTCTATCTGTTCGCCACTTCAAATTTCTTTGTTCAAGATAGTCGGTAATCTGTGCTCTGGTAACGCAAAGCATAGGCCTGACAAAATCAATGCCCCCATCAAAAATTTTTTTAGGCCAGATACCAGCAAGACCCCGCAGGCCGGTACCCCGAATAATATTATGAATAACGGTTTCAGCATTGTCATCGGCCTGATGAGCGGTGGCTACAAGGCTGCATTTATTTTTCCTGGCGATTTCGATGAGAGCCTCAATCCTTAACTGCCTCGCCGCTGTCTCGATGGACAGTTTATTTTGTTTTGCGAAACTTCGAACATCGATTTTCTCAGTAGCTATCGGCAGCTTCAATATATCAGCCTGCCGCACAGCAAACTGCTCGTCACCGTCGCTTTCTGCACCTCTTAAAAGGTGGTTGATATGAGCGCAGAAAAGCTCGGCTTTTATGACTGACTTTTCTCTCAACGAGCAAAGTGTATATAAAAGTGCTGTGGAATCCGCCCCGCCGGAGACAGCCAGCAAAATCCTGTCCGCTGAGACGAACAGATTGTTCTTTTTGATAAATCCAGCCAGTTTATCTTCGAAACCTGTTGCCATTCTTACTTTATACTAAGACTCGATTGAATTTTCCCGTTTATCCGCGGGTAAGTACCTTAAAAATAATCAGTTACGGCTTTATTCGCGGACACTTACTACCCTTAAGGGTATATATAAAAAAACGGGCCTGACTTCCAGCCAGACCCGCTCGTCTACTTTAAGGGACATTGTCTTAAAAGGACTTAATCATCTGCCGTACTAATCGGCTTTGGTTAGTTCCGCAATTCTGGTTTTTATATAATCAACTCTGCTACTGCCCAGCTTTTCCTTTGCGAGTGCCTCTTTGTACAGCTCAAGGGCCTCATCTCTTCGGTGCAGGTACTTGTCCAGAATATAGGCTGCTTTGTATCTCGCAGGATTAGGCGTTTGGGTATTCCACTGAAAAGCCCTTTTGTAATAGATAACTGCTATGGTATAATCCTTGAAATACTCGTGAATGCCTGCCGCCCTGAATGCTGCATCGTCAATTTTGTCACTCGTTGGATGTTTCTTAATAATCTGGTTGTATATGTCAAGAGCGCTGCGCAGGTGATCCTCGTGTTTGATAATTATTAACTTGCCGGCATCTTTCTCAACTCGCACAGCCTCGCGATACATATAGTCAGCTTCGTTAATAGAAGTGGTAGCTCTTAATGTCTCGGGTGCCACCATCGCCTCGATTATATATTGATACTGCGGTATATCATCAAGCTGCTTAAGTTCGCCCTTGGCCCAGCCCAATTTCATATTGTTGCCTTTCTCGCTGTAATATTTAATCATAGTTTTGAGCGCGTTGCGGTAAGCCTCCCGATTAGCAGTCATCTGTTCAACGACGTCAGCCTCGCCTGCTTCTACAGGCTCAACCACAGGTGCGGCTTTGATACGGGGAGGAACAATTTGAGATGCGCCGCTGTCCATTTGGCGGCAGCCGACAAAAACGTACATTAAAATGATAAGAATGCCGGTTAAAATCTTCTTTGCCATGATGGCCTCCTTTCAAATTGAAAAACTATTCCTGGGGAAAAACCAAAATCTGGTATTAATTATCAACGTAAAGTACGTCTCGTCAAGAAACTTTTTATCAACAATTCGCTAAATACTAAAAAAATTTTTCTCGGTCTCTCAGCTCTCAAATTTCAGGCTATCTTAAGGCATATTACGAATACGGACCTCGATATTCTTTGAATCTTTCAGTAAATCAACGATTAAGCTCGTATCCGTCTCGCCGTAGTGATACGGGTATAAAATCTTTGGGCAAAAAGCTTTAGCCGCATCGGCTGCCATCTCCGGCGTCATCGTATAGGGCAGATTCATAGGTAAAAAAGCGATGTCGATTTCCTTCAATTCCTTCATCTCCGGTATATTTTCTGTGTCGCCAGCCACGTAAACTTTTTTATCACCGAAGCTTAGCACATATCCGTTACCCCTGCCCTTTGGATGGAAAGGCTCGCCGCTGGAACGCTTATGCACAATATTGTAGGCAGGCATAGCCTCGATTTTTAATCCCTGAACCGTCTCTACGTCGCCGTTTCGCATCACAATACCGCCAGCCATCCTTTCCGAGCAGGCCTCTGTAAAGACCAGCTCAGTATTATCCTTTCGGATAGCCTCTATAGCCCCGCTATCAAAATGGTCGCCGTGCTCATGCGTAACCAGAATAAGGTCAGCCTTAGGCATCCTGGTATAATCAGCTTCCCTGCTCACAGGGTCTATATGAATAATCTTGCCGTTGAAATCAAACATCAATGTTGCATGACCGATAAAGGTAATCTTCAAATCACCTTCAGAAGTGCTGAAAATATCCTCTTCGAATTTCTGCAAGTAATTTGCTTCCATTTTCTGAGCCCCTTTTACCTGCATAGGAATCAAATACAACGAAGTCCTTGCAGTTATAAACAGTGTATCGTTATTTTCCCCCCCAAAACACAGATTAGACGGCCTCTCAGGGACTTCGATTTCTTCGATTTTTTCGCCGGCTCGATTATAAATCGTTACAGTATCTGTGGCAAGATAGACATTGCCCTTATTATCTATTGTCATACCATCACCACCCTGCTCCGCAAAAAGCTTCTTATTCGACAGCGAGCCGTCTTCATTGATGGTATACACAAAGGTTTTCCTGCTCCCGTGGTCTGTAACGTAAAGCAATTTACCGTCGGCTGTTCCAATCAAGCCATTCGGTCTGACCATATCGTCTATAATGCGGATGAGCCTTTTTCTGTCGTCTGAGAGATAATAAACATGCTCGCCGTCCTGGCCCATACTCTCCCTGCTGCCGTAGCGCGGGTCTGTAAAATACACACCGCCGTCAGGAGTGAGCCACAGGTCATTAAGACTGTTAAATAGTTTATCGTTGTACTTATCAGCCAGCACTGTTATTTTGCCCTTCGGGTCGATGGAAACCAGCTTTTTCCCGCCGCCCTGGCAGGCAATCAAATTGCCGTCCTTATCAAAATACAGGCCGTTCGCACCTTCAGAGTTTTCAATAAAAGTTGATAACTTTCCCTCAAGCGACCAGATGTGAATTTTATTGTTGGGGATATCCGAAAAGTACACATTGCCCTTGGCGTCAGCGGCAGGGCCTTCGGTAAAAATAAAACCGCCTGCCAGCTTTTCCACCTTTGCTGCGCCTTTTATGAGGCTTTGTTTCTCAGCACCATAGGATATTGCTGCTGCCAACAACAAAAATGCAAAGAATATATATAATTTGGATTTCATTTGAGCCTCCTTTTTCTTTTTTATGCGTACCCGGGTAAAAAATCCACGGATTTGACATTATGAATGTATAACATTTAATGAGTCAGAAATCAAGGCAGTCGATTCAATCTATGATTACTCGAGCGCCTGTTTCAAATCTTCAATAAGCTCGTTTGTATCGCCGATACCGGCTGATAATCGAACTGTGTTCGGCCTGACACCAAAAATTGTCCTTCGCTCCACGGGCAGATACAGCATCGTTGTCAGCACCGGTAAACAAACAAGCGTTTCCGTACAGCCGAGACTTACAGCGTGATAAATCACATTCAGCTTCTCGACAAATTTTTTAGCTTCATCCTGAGTCTTTCCCACGTCAAAGGCCAGAACCCCTCCGAATCCTTTTTTCATCTGCCTGCAGGCTATTTTATAGCCGGGGTCATCCGGCAGGCCCGGATAGCAGATTCGGGTAATTTTCGGATGGTCCGCCAGAAACTCTGCGATTGCCATTGCATTTTCAGACATTTTTGCTGCGCGTATCTCAAAAGTCTTTAAGCCTCGTTCCAAAAGCGACGCAGAGAAGGCATCGAGTGTGGTTCCTATCGCCTGACGCGTGAACCAAAGCTCGTCATAATATTGCTTTGTCGAGCAGGCGATTGCACCGGCCATCAGGTCGTTGTGTCCGCCGAGACCCTTGGTAGCGCTGTGCACAATCAAATCGGCCCCGAGTTCCAGAGGCAGTTGATGATAAGGAGTTGCAAATGTGTTGTCGACGACAAGTATCGCACCGACACGGTCTGCCTGGCGGCGCAGGTATTCTATATCAACCACCTTGACCAGCGGGTTACTGGGTGTCTCGCAGAAAATCATTCGAGTATTTTTCTTTATGCTTTCCGCCACTTTTTCAGGCTCGGCTGCATCCAGCCAGGTAACCTCAACGCCAAACTTTTCAAGAATAAGGCCAACCTTATAATTGGCACCATATACATCATGGAAGGTTATCAGGTTATCACCGGCTTTCAGGTACATCAGGAAAATCATCGTTAGAGCCGCCATTCCCGTCGTTGTAATAACGCAATCGGGACACTTTTCCATCAGAGCTATTTCCTTCTCTACCGCACGGACAGTGGGATTGTCGTCGCGGTGGTAAGTGTAGCCGTCTATCTCGCCGTCGGTAATCTGCCGCAGGATTTCGAAAGAAACGTACTCATAATTTACTGCTGATACGATGGGAGTAACCATCGGCTTATTGCCGTAAGGCGTAAGGTGCTCTCTGGTTCGCATAGAATTAAACCCTTAAAATGAGTGGCAAAAACAGGATTATACCGAAAGGTCAGGATTTTTCCAGTATTTTATTCAACAGCTTATATATAAAGCTATTTTTACAAGCGGCCGGCAAATGAGCTTTTTAATTTGCCATATTGGAGCTGAAAAACCGGCTGGTTCGGGGTACTGTAGGCCTGCAAAATCCTCTCATGACCATCAATTTCCAACTGCTCCAGTATATTCTGACTATTGTTTGCCAGGACAGTTGTAACTTTACCACTTCCCTGTTGATTACGGAAATCGAATCGGCTGTAGTTAGCGGGAATATCAAGCAGGTTCCATTGATAATACCATATCTTTTCAGCATCATGCAATAAGACCAGCGGAACATTTCTCTCCATCGCCATGTTGGCCACCAGGCACCTTGTCGTGGCAAGGCCGTCGCTGAAAATCAAATCAAACCTTTGACCTGCAGCATCAAAATGTCGGAATACTTCACGCGGGTCGGGCTGGAAAACGGAATGCCAGTTTTCAGAATTAATTTTGGCTTTTATTTTTTCATGCCATTCTCGGCTTTCCTGCTCAACGCTGACGACCAGGCGGGAATGAGTGACGAAAAACGATGTACTGAAGTCGCCCAGACCAAATTCAAGAACACTTTTTACTTCAAAAACAGTAAATATTTTCTCTAATACCGCCAGGTGACTGCCATAGTCATCGAATTTAATATTATCATCCATTATCGCTCCTTCAATAAACTGCCCTTTAAGTCAGAAATAAAGCGACCCCAAAGTCAACAGTTAAATATTTCTTCACTCATCTCCAACTTAATATTGTATAACAAATCCTGCCGGCAATTTATTTTATCCGGCATAGAGTGTCAATATAAAAGGGCTTTCCGGCCGCATTATTTTCACAGGGAAATGTCCCAAAAACAAGCAGGTTATTGAGCTGGTTTTTTTATTTGCACAACGACCGGTGCGTGATAGAATGAGGTTTTATCCGGGGCCTTAGCTCAGTTGGGAGAGCGCTTGCATGGCATGCAAGAGGTCGTGGGTTCGAATCCCATAGGCTCCATCCTGCGTCGCTCGCTTTCAGCGAGCTATGCAGGATGTCCTCCATAGCCAGATTCTACGAAGCTTTTTTTATCCTTCGTAGCCTTACAGGCGAAGAAGGAAGCGAAGTAGAATGGCGAAGGAGGACTTAAATAAATTATTCAAAGACGACAAAATATGAAATATGTATACCTTCTTCAAAGTATTTCTAATCCGAATAAACGATACATAGGAATTGCATCAGATTTAAATAAACGAATCAAAGAGCATAATACAGGTAAATCACCACATACTAACAAATTCAAACCCTGGAAGGTAATTGCTGCTATTCGATTTGAGGACAACCGTAAAGCAGAAGCATTTGAAAAATATCTTAAATCTGGCTCCGGCCATGCTTTTGCAAACAGACATTTTTGGTAATATACTCTTATCCTGCGTCGCCCGCTTTCAGCGAAGTTCTTTAATTTTCTTCTGCGTCAATTGGTGTCAATCGATACAGGCCTGCGCCGTGCGGCTGTATCAAAGGCGCAAACTGCCCGCTGAATGTTCCTAACTCTTGGCCGGACCAAAGGTCGGTGACCTTAACATTTTCAAAATCGATATCTTCGAGCGAAACATTTACGTTTTGAGCATCCACGGAAGTCCGATTAAAAACGGCAAGGTATTTATCGTCACTGTCAGGGACATCGGCTGTCCAGGCGGTCAGATTGCCTTCGAACAGGGGCTTATTGTTTTTGCTGTTCTGGTTCACGGCAAGTACGAGCGGATTGGTGATTAGTTTTAGTGTCCATTCGTTATTGCTCGGCAGGTCGCCGCCGAACATTAAAGGTGAACGGCTGATGCACCAGAGAGTCATAAGGGTGATTTCCTCATCATCGGTGAATCTGCTCATCCTGTTGCGTCCTCTTTCGGCGCGGATGCCGATTCTGCCGAGAGCAAGCATATCAGAATCAGGCCAGGTACCGGGTTTGATATATGTATGCCATCTGCTTGCTATCGCAAAGGCCTCATTAAGCGAGCGCCAGTTGTCCCAGAAATCACCGGTAAGACGCCAAAGGTTTGCGTTTTTGCTGATGTGCTCGGCATCTTCGAATGGGGTTGGGCCTGGTGAGGTGCTCAGGACGATTGGTCTGCCACAATTATCAATCGCTTTGCGAATTATTTCAATTTCTTCTTTATGATACGGCTGCGAGAGGTCGTCAATTTTAATATAGTCAACGCCCCAGTCAGCGTACAATTCGAAAAGAGAATCATAATATTCCTGTGCGCCTTTTCTGCCTGCGACGATTGTGTAGTTGTCGCGCAGCCAGCCGCACTGCATTTCAGTCGAGTAAATGTCGGCGGCGTTCGCATCGCAATTGAGGATGGGCATTTTATTTTTCACAGCCTCTACGGGGACACCTCGCATAATATGGATGCCGAGCTTCAGTCCTTTGTCATGGATGTAATCGGCGAGCGGCTTGAATCCTTTTCCGTCGGCTGAAGATGGAAAGCGATTCGGGGCGGGCAGGTATCTGCCGTATTCGTCGAGAACATACTGCGGGTCTGTCTGGTTATAGCCTCGGCTTTTGGTGTTCTTCACGAACCAGCGGATATCGACAACGATATATTCCCAGCCGAACTGTTTAAGGTGTTCGGCCATATAATCGGCGTTGGCCTTGACTTCTGCTTCGGTAACTGTTGGGCCGTAACAATCCCAGCTGTTCCAGCCCATCGGCGGCGTTTGGGCCCAGTTGCGAAAATCAACGATGTTGTCTGAGGAATGTGCCGAAGTGCAGCCAACCAGTAATGCAAATATAAAAACAAACGAGAACTTTTTCATTTTATCCGACTCCTGTAAAGATTAAATATTTGAACCTTGATTGTATTAGGTTTTTGTCTTTTCAGCAAGAGGTCGTGGGTTCGAATCTCATAGGCTCCATAGACTGCGTCTTCAAAACCGCTTGAGGGAGATTTTTTTATCTGTCGGCGTTAATCGATACAAACCCACACTGCGTGGTTTTATAAACGGTGAAAGCCGCTTGTTGTAAATACCCATATCCTCACCCACCCCTTTTTTTATACATCAACCACAAATTTTGGGACAGTTACTTAATATGGATTACAGTGTGACTATCTTAGCTGCCGGGGGCCTTTGATGTGGTTTGGTATTGCAAAACAAATCTGTAGTACAGTTAATTGCGGGGCCCGGCATTTATTAAAGCAGCAAGAAGAACATGCCTGAGTCTGTCAACTGACAGGTTATTGAGATAATCCTCGCTGAAGTCGAATTTGAATCTGCCTTTGAAGTTTTTAATTCTTTTTTCAAGCTCTTTTCTGTCCAATGCTGCTATTGAAGTGGCCGCCTGTTCAAAATATTCTTTTGACGCCATTGCCCTGCCCCTTTGAAATTAATTTTATCAGTTTTTTATCCTGTTTGAGTATCGTCGGTAATTTTTGCAGGCTTGGTAACAAATTTGAGCGTTACAGGATAATCATTGTAAATGGCTTATTATCGGCTGAAATTTTTTTTGTCATTTTTCCGATGGTCTGATAACCTTCTTCTTATGAAGACTGAACTGCTTGATTACAGCCTACCCCGAGAACTTATTGCCCAGCAGCCTTGTCGCACTCGTAGCAAATCGCGCCTGCTGGTTCTGGACCGCTTAAGCGGCGAGCTTGGAGACTATATCTTTAGCGACATTGGTCAATTCCTGTCGGCCGGCGATTGTCTTGTACTTAATGATACAAAGGTGCTGCCTGCCCGGTTTTTCGCCCGACGCTCCACGGGCGGTGAACTTGAAGGTCTTTTTCTGCAGCAGGCCGAGAGCAACGTATGGGAGGTTATGTTAAAGGGTACTCGAAGAGTAAAGACAAAAGAGCAAATATACCTCGAAAACAAAAAAGGCAGTAGGACAATAGAAGCTGTCTTGCTTGAGAAAAAACAGGATGGCAAATGCCTGCTAAGTGTTAAAAGCAGCCAAAAAGCCGAGGCTATCCTTAAAAAGGTAGGTTTCCCCCCTCTGCCGCCTTATATCAGGCGAGGCAAAAACCTCAACCAGGCACATACTGATAGGCGGCGGTATCAAACCGTCTTTGCCAAAAAATCAGGGGCCGTGGCAGCTCCTACTGCAGGACTGCACTTTACTAAAAAGCTTATCGAAAAATTGAAAAACGAAGGTATAATCTTCGCATATATCACCCTGCACGTGTCCGCAGGAACATTCAAGCCGGTAGCTGCTGAAAATCTCGATGAGCACAAAATTCATAAAGAGAAATTCAGCATAGATTCAGAGAATGCGGAAATCATAAACAAGACAAAAGAAAGACACAGCAGAATAATCGCTGTCGGTACAACCTGCGTTCGTGCCCTGGAGACTGTAAGTGCCGGCTTGAAGGTGCGCCCTTTCAGCGGAACGACGGATTTGTTTATCAGGCCAGGCTATAAATTCAAAGTAACTGATGCAATGGTAACAAATTTCCATCTGCCCCGCTCAACACTGCTTGCTCTGACAGCTGCCTTTGCCAGCCTGGATAATATCCTCGCCGCTTATCGTCACGCCATAGAAAAGCATTATCGCTTTTATTCTTATGGTGACGCTATGCTGATTATATAAAACTCAGCCGATATAAATTTCACCGCCAGCTTTTATCTCGCCAATCCTGTTGGCCTTTTCTTCGAGCTGCTCTTTCTCAAATGCAAAGGACGGTGCTATTTCGATAAGGCAGTCAAGACTTCCGTCTTTTTTTCTGGGGACGGCAACACCCGCCGATTCCAGCCATTTTGCAGACCTTTCGGCTATCATCCTTCTGGTAACCTCGGCACTATCAATGCCCGTGGCATTTTTCACGGGTGCGAATTCTTCACTGCGAACAGTTTGCAGAATCACGGAATTATCTGCCAGCGGAAGAGCATCAAAAATGAACGTTTCAAGCTTAATACCGTTCGGCTCAGCAGGTTTTATCAACTGACCGCTCTCGTTAATGTGGACAATCTTCTTAACCGCCCGGTGAAAGGGCAAAGAGATGTCAGCTTCAGTGTTCAACCTTTCCACGAAGCTTCTGCTTATTATATGTATCCCGATACTGCCAAGCTCAAAAACGAATGAGCCGTCGGGATTTCTTTTCTCGGCAAGCTTGTCCGGCAGGTCACTGTATTCTATAACCGTCACTCGCCCGTTCACCAGGCAAAAGTTACCCACCTTTTCCTTCGGGTGATTCTTGACCAAAGCTTTCGAAGACATCTCGGAACTATCAAGCGTATGCAGGCCTATGAAAAGTGGGTCGAGAATCTTGACAAGCGGATTATCGACCTGCCAGTAGCTCATAACATCCACGCCGCGGTTTTTCATATCTTCAAGAGCACCGCTTTTATAAAGCGCTTTTAAGCTGC
>CAYNDE010000011.1:0-25306 GCA_964395535.1 uncultured Pirellulales bacterium | reverse complement strand
GCTCAAGCAGGCAGTTCTCTGCGAAAAACTTTTTGAGCTTTCCTTCAACAATTTTTTCGACGATGTTGGGCGGCTTGTTTTTGACCTGCTCGGCGTAGATTTGCTTTTCGGTCTCGATTGTCTTGGCATCGACGCCGTCTTTGTCAAGAGCAATAGGTTTAGCAGCGGTGATGTGCATAGCAATATCAACGGCGGCTTTTTTGATGTCGTCATTTGCGGCGACTTTTTCATCACTGGTCTCAATCTGCAGCATTGCGCCTACTTTACTGTTGAAATGTACGTAGGAGCTTATCAGGCCGGGACCATCAAGACTGAACTTAGCAAAATCGCCGACCAGGGTTTTCTCACCGGTTTTGCTCGCAATTTCACTGATAACGTCACTGAATTTTTTACCGCCGACGGCTGTTTCAAGGATGTTTTCTGCGCCTTCGTCAGCGGAGCAGGCTATTGCATAATCGGCAAGCTTTTCGGCACCAGCAAGAAAATCATCACTTTTTGCAACGAAGTCCGTTTCGCAGCAGAGCGTTGCCATAACAGCGGTCTTGCCGTCATCGGCTTTTTTACCAACGAGCAGACCTTCGGAGGTCTGCCGCTCAGCCCTTTTTTCCAGGGTGGCAAGTCCTTTTTTGCGCAGGAACTCCATAGCCTTTTGCATATCACCATCAGCCTCGGTAAGGGCCTCTTTGCAGTCCATCATACCCTGTCCGCTCATTTTTCGCAGTTTCATTACGGTCGATGCCGAGATCTCAGACATTTTGTTCAACTCCTCATTACGTATTGCAAAACAGATTCCGAGCAATCAATACTTTACTCGAATTTTCAATTATCAGTCTGCTGTTCGTTTTGTTCCTGCGGCTTTTCTCCGGGCGGAATATCAGCAGGCTGTGATTTTTCGTCTTTTTCGGTGCGGCTCTGAGCAGCTACCGGCTGAGCATCAGGTTCATCCGCCCTGGCGAGAACGCTTCTGGAGCGAAGTTTTTTCGGGTGCGGCTTCGGCTTATCGGCAACCATAGTTTTACCGACAGCTACAGCATCGGCGAGCTCGTCGAGTAAAAGGCTTATCGCTCTGATTGAGTCGTCATTTGCAGGAATGGCAACCTCCACTGCGTCGGGGTTGGAATCGGTATCGAGAATTCCGACGGTCGGGATACCGAGTTTTTTGGCTTCGGCGAGCGCGATATATTCCTTTTTTGCGTCTATGACGACAACTGCTCCCGGCAGCTGGGTCATCTTGCGTATGCCTTCGAGGTTTGATTTGATTTTTCTCATCTCTCGTTTCAGTCTTGAAGCCTGCTTTTTGCTGTCGCTGTCGAGAGTGCCGTCCTCAACCATAGCTTCGAGCGTTTCGAGCCTCTGAAGTCTTGAGCGAATTGTCCTGAAATTTGTCAGTGTTCCGCCAAGCCAGCGGGTTGACACATAGTGCATCTGGCATTTTTTAGCGGCGGCCTCGACGGCCTTCTGTGCCTGTCTTTTTGTCCCCACAAAAACGACGTCCTTGCCGGAAGAGACAACTTCTATAAGCAGCTTTTTTGCAATCAGCAGGGATTTTATTGTCTGTTTTACGTCAATTATGTGAATTTTGCCGCGTTTTGCGAAGATAAACGGAGCCATTTTAGGATTCCAACGGCTGACTCCGTGACCGAAGTGCACCCCCGCATTAATTAATTCACGAACGAGCTCTTTAGCCACAAAAAACCTCCAAATTTTGACCACGATACCTACCTGCCTGCCCTTTACAGACAGCTAAACATTGGAAAATACATCAGATTTGGAAATATGTCAAGATTTTTTGCCAGGCTCTGAAATATTGTCAGAAAATATTAACACTTATCAATTCACATACATTTTGTTCAGAGATGACTTTTCTCTGCCCCCGCGCCTTATTATTCTTTGTCCAATAACAAAAAGGTGTGTTAGTACCATACTGCAATTATGAGGTTGGGCTCGGTTTTTTTGGCAACGACATTTCCCACCGTGGTGTTGGTTTGTTTTATGATAATACCGGGATTTTCCTTCAGCCATTTGTTGATTTGCTGCTCAAGAAAATCGATACTGCCGGCGTGAAGCTTTGTAAAGAAGGTTTTTACGTGCATGATTCTGGCGGGTGAGCTTACCTGGCCTTTTGTTTTTTTCAGGCTTGCCGGCTCTACCAAAGAAGCAGAAGTGCCGTCCAGATTCAGAGGCGCATGTGAAATGTTGCTTTCATCAGTATCCGTATCGTCAAAAGGAATCGGCTTTTCCTCTTCAGGAGAAACCGTCCTGCTTTCACCGAAGACAACAAGCTCATCAAGGTCCTCACTGCCGAAATCCTTACTATCAAAATCTTTCGTGTCAATATCTTTGCTGTCTGTATTATTTTTATCCATTGATAAATCTCCGCTTGAGAAATAATTTTTCTATATACTTCAAATATTCAGTTTACTAACCTCTCTTATCGGCACTTCAGCATCGCTTTAGAAGTCAAAAACGGCACTTGTAAACCGTTTTGCCGTTTTACATATATTAATTATACAGGATTTTCACGTTTCCTGCTACTTTTTTTTCTCGTTTTTATACTCTCTAAGCCATCTAAAGGCATCATTAACATCCTGCTGCTGGCTGTACGTTTTGTATCCGTGGCCACCGGAAATAACATCATCAGGTTCATCAAAGTCAGGTACTGTCGTGTGCTTTCTCCTAAGCTCATTTACTATATCTATATTAGATTTGCCGCCGGAAGAAATAGTAGGAGTCAGGATAAAAAGAACCTCCTTTCCCCTTTCCTCGAAGTCCTTGCTCGAGAACAGAATCCCTAAAACGGGCAGGTCCTTCAGGAAGGGGACTCCGCGAACTACCGAGCGTTTTTCGGTCTTTGTAATGCCGCCTATAACAAGGCTTTCTCCTTCTCTGATGCGGTTTTCCTTGTTCATGACCTGTCTTTTTGTAACGATTGGTATCTGCTTTACACCTTCGGGCGTTGACTTCGAGCCTATAAGAGCGGTCGTTTCCAGACCGATGTAACCATCGGCAAATACATGCGGTGTAATCTTAAGAGAATCAACCACGTCAATATATTCCGTCGTAGTAGTAATAACACCTGTAATCGGGTGAACATTACTTATCTGGTCGAGCGGTACGTGCTCGCTCGTCATAATTTCAGCGGTCTGGCCGTTGACAACCTCCAGGGTCGGGTTCATAAGTACCTTTAGGTAACCTCGTGAAATCAGCACATCTACCAGTGCCTTGAACTCATGGCCGAGGATACCTTCATTCCTGATGTATCCGGTTTTGAGTCCGAAAGTGGCCCTCGCTGCATCTCTCAAAGCAGCTCCCGGAAAGGCAGGATATATTGTGCCGTCAACCCTTTTGCCGCCAAGGCTTATACTTTCGCCGAAAAGATTCTCAATAAGTAACGTCGTCTCCCAGTCCATAGTAATATCTGAATAAACTTCCGATATCAGGCAGTCGATTCTGACCTGAATCGGGGGAATATCAACCATTTCCAGCGTCTGCAGAACTGCCTGTGTGTCTTCTCTTGTCGGACATCTTACGACTAACTGATTGGTAGCGGGCATACTGCTGATAGTATAATCAGTGACGTCGGTTGATTTTCCTTTTTCATCGAATAGCTTCGTGGCAAATTGCTTATGGATGAGCTGTTCCAGTTCAACGGCGGTATGATACTTGCAGAAATAAAACAGTTTAAATTCAACAGTACCGCCGACTGTCTGTTCCAATATTACAGGCTCAGTCATATAAACATCGGGTTTTGGATACGAAGGTTCCGCCGGCTCGATTTCGCTTATCTCTTTGAGAATTGCTTTCTGGTGCATCTCGGTTGTTTTCTCATCGAAAAAGTTACCACAGCCGCTGAACAGCAACAAAAGTATTGATAGCAGGATTAACCTGACGTAGTGCGGTGTGCTGAATATTTTGATAACTGAACTGCTCATAACTACCGGCTATTAAGTTACACCCTTCACTCCTTCAGATTGCTGATTATATACGTGTTTTGCATTACTTTCAAGATTATTTTATAATACTTTTTTTAACAAATGCCCTATATAAGCGCTAAAGTTTGTGTTTTAACGTTATTCTTAAAGAATTTTCATTATGTCAAAAAAAGCGAATCGGAATCTGACGGTGGGCTTTGTAGCCCTCGGCTGCCCAAAAAACGTCGTTGACAGCGAGAAAATGCTGGCCGAAATCGTAAAAGCGGGCTTCTTTCTAAGCTCCGAGATTGACGATTCCGACGTCGTTATCATCAATACCTGCGGCTTTATTGCACCAGCCAGAGACGAAGCCATCGAGGTTATACAAAATGCTGTTGCTTTGAAAAATAAAGGCCGAGTAAGAAAAGTTATCGTAACAGGCTGTTTACCTGAATGGATTGGTGAAAAGCTTTTCGAACAGGCTGACGGTATCGATGCAATCGTCGGCCTCGGCCGGCGAAACGACATAGCAAAGATTATCAAAAAGACCATTACCAGCCAAAAGTCGCTTACTTTTCTGGAAAAAGCAAGTGCACCTTTTTCTGTTAATGACGACCGGGCCAGGCTGCTGATTGGCCCGCCGCACAGGGCGTATCTTCGGATAAGCGAAGGCTGCAGCCGAAACTGCTCATTCTGCACAATACCTTCAATCAGAGGACCATTCAGGAGCAAGCCGAAAGAACTTGTCCTCGCCGAAGCAAAAGAGCTAATCAAATCAGGCGTTGTGGAACTCAACGTAATCGGCCAGGATACGACGAACTGGGGCGCAGACTTAAAAATAAAAGATGGCCTTGCCCTTCTGGCAGAGGAACTTGACAAAATCGAGAGTCTCGAATGGCTGAGACTTCTTTATCTTTATCCAGCAGGTATTACAGACAAGCTCATCGAGACAATCGCCAGAAGCAAGAAGATTACTCATTATCTCGATATCCCGATTCAGCATATCAACGACGATATTTTAAGGAAGATGCACCGGCCGGACACCGAAAAGCGAATATGCCGGCTGACTGATAAACTCAGAAAAGCTTTACCGGATGTTGTGTTGCGAACAACCCTGATTGTCGGCTTTCCCACCGAGACTGAGCAGCAATTTGACCAGCTCGTCGAATTCATAAAATGGGCCCAATTTGATGCGCTCGGCTGTTTCAAATATTACGCGGAACAGGGTACAGAATCCGCCCGGATGAGCGGCCAGGTGCCGGAGAATATAAAGCAAAAAAGGCTTGAAGAGCTGATGCTCGTCCAGCAGCAAATTGCATTTGCCAAAAACAAACAAAGGATTGGCAGCGAGCTGCGATGCCTGGTCGATGCGCCGAATAATGACGGTACATACGAGGGCCGTTTTTACGGCCAGGCGCCCGACATCGACAGTATATGTATAATAAAGAACTGCTCTACTGAGCCGGGACAATTTATCAAAACAATAGTCGAAGATACAAAAGACTATGATTTAATCGTCAGGCAAATTCAATGATGTGCTCTTATAAAAAAACTACCTCCCCTGGTCGAGCCAGGGGAGGTAATTTTAAGACTTTATAAGTTTACTCACAAAGAGTAAACAGCTTCTTTCTTTTACTTCTTCTTGCTATGATTTCCTTCGTCTTAGCAATGCCAGTGAGCCAAGGCCCAAAAGGACCAATGTTGCCGGTTCGGGTACTGGATCCGGACCCATTGCATAAAGTTGTGCAATCTCTTCACAGGAAAGCGCGTGGTTATAAATCTGGAACTCATTAATATCACCAATCCAGGTAGGATCAGCCCAGACACTCTTGGCCAAATAGGCGAAATTGTTGCTGAGGCCAGAAAGCGTCCTGCCTAAGAGAACTGTCGCACCATACCACTCTCCGTCTACAAACAGGGTAATCATATCTTCAGCGGGATCACAGCAACTAAAACCTCCTACAGTCAATACATACATATGCTCTTGGCCATCATTTAGTTCTGGTCCGTTTATACCCACTTCAGAGCTATTCCCGGCGCCTGTCATCATATTTCGAGTAACGTCGTCCATACGCGATGTGGAGATAGCGACGTACGAAATTCCCTGCCACCCATCTTGAGTATCACCAAATGCAGCTCCCATAGTCCAGCCCTGGTTTTCAAACTGGGTCGACCACATTACCAGTGAGAGTTCGGAATAGGAATTAATGTCTATTGTTGGACCGGGCATATCAAAATAGTCGCCGTCGTTATCCTGTGTGTGCAAGTAGCCACCATAAACGAAAGCATCGCCGTTCAGCGAACCAGTGACGCCCGGTACATCGGACTTTTCTCCGGTAGGATTGTCGGCAGTTTTATTGAAGTTCCACTTATATACCAGGACAGCCTGGGCACTTCCTGACATTAGAGCTAAGATTAAAATCAAAGAAATAAACAGAATACACTTTTTCATCTTACACTCCTCTTCTTAATAATTATAATTAGTTTCCATGTTTTGGTTACACACCAAAACCTTCGCTGCTCTCAACAGACGTAAGGTTGTTTCTGCAGCGCCTGTTTCAAACAACGCCTAATATTAAAGCTCACCGCACTCTTTCCCGTTCTGCATCCTTAAGAAGGTATTACTTACCTTCTTCCTTTACCAACCAAAACGGGCTCGTAAATGAGACTCTAATATTTATCTGTTTGAAGTGTGCTATTTTAGTGGCACCGTTGACATGAAAATAACACCCTTCTCCACAGAAAGACTCTACCGTTATCAGTACAATAGTGTCAATCTTAAGTTTTCTTCTATTTTCTTTATATTAGATTGCAACACATTTGTAAAGAAAAATCTAAAAGTTAATAAAAAAAAATTTTAACAAGGCCGTTTTTGGCCTAAAAACAGGCATTCTGCCATTTTTTGCTATATCCTTGAAGCTTGAAATATGGCATTTTTTATAGGTATTCAAACCATAAATCAGAAAAAAACACCGTCTTTTTCTACCTTTACGCCGCTAAAATTAATATTTTACCGGCCGAATCCTTTTATTGGCTAAAAGAGACCGTCGCGCACCTTTAAATATGTAAAAACCTATAAAAACATAAATTTACCTAAAAAAAATCAGAAAGTTGATATAATTAACACGGTTCCGCTGGAAAACGGCCCTGAAAAAATCTGAATGGCCTAAAACTACGGGGTTATTATGTTAAAGAAAGGTTTATCTTTTTACATTGTGCTCTTTTTTATTTTGATTTTATCTCTGAGTTCCAAAGCATCAGCAGATATAGACCCGCATATTGTCGGGTACTGGACATTCGATGGTGCATCGGGCACAACAGTTACCGACCATTCCGCCAATCGCTCCGCTCAGGAATTGTCAAAAACATGCCGACCGCTTTGTCGTTATCTTCTGCAATATAATATGTCCCCTTGTGCTTGTCCTCGAATACAGCCTTTACTCCCCTACTCAACCTGTCCCCATCGAGTGCCAAACCCTCCGTCTCCTCTACCATTCTGAGCCGAAAATCAATTATTACATCAATATTACTTACTTCTTTGTTCTCGAATTGTTATCATAATAATACTTTCGAATTTACGATTAAGAAAATCTGTCACCGTAACCGATAATGATATAAGGGGAAAAGCGAAAAAAACACGAGCATTTTTTATGAGCAAAGTCGCGAAGGTGAAATTTACCAGTTACGCCGAAAGTATCAAAAAGGCGTTAAATGTGATTGAAGCTGCTGATGTCCTGCCGAGAAAAGGTCTGATTATTATCAAGCCTAATCTAATCAATGCCGAACCGCCGCCCGTAACAACACCAGTCGAGGCGGTAGAGGCCGTTTACCTGTTCTGCAGGCACTGCCGGCCGGACGTAAAAATTGTTATCGGCGAAGGCTGCGGCAAGGGAACAACAGATGTCACCTACAAACTGAACGGATACACTACCTTGGCAGAAAGATACAAAATCGAGCTGCTCGATTTTAATAATTGCGAGACCGTGCTGCTGAAAAATGATAAAGCCTTTCAGCTCAAAGAATTTCATATGCCGAAGATTATTAAAGATGCCTTTGTTATTTCCGTACCAGTCTTAAAAGACCACAGCTTTACCACGACAACTATCTCGATGAAAAATATGTTCGGAATTGCACCTGCCCCTCATTACAAAAATTCATGGAACAAATCCAAGCTGCATTCTCCTTCAACACACAAATCGGTGGTGGATGTTTGCCTTTACAAAAAGCCCGACCTTTGCGTCGTCGATGCCGTAGTTGCCCTCAAAGGCTCACACCTTGCAGGCCATAAAAAAAGACTCGGCCTTATACTTGCCGGCCTGGATTGCGTCGCTATCGACGCTGTGGGCAGTGAACTGCTCGGCTACAACCGCAGAGAAATCGAATACCTCAGGCTCGCCGACGACCTTTTGGGAAGTATGACGGACATCCAGGTTTGGGAAAGATAAGATAACAAGACGAAAAATCCTTCTCTCCCCGCAGCTCTCTCGCTACATTCATTTATCGGATTTCTTTTACTTTTGCACTTCGCCGGTCATAGGGACAAATTGCACCGGCATAACATTGCTTCTGCTGATATTACCTTTGTCGTCCTTGGTTATCAAAACCAGATACTGAAAACCGAATCGGCCTTCCACAGGCAGTATCATTCTGCCTGCCGGCTTTAACTGCTCAAGCAAAGGCTCAGGCACGCGCCCGGCAGCGGCCGTGCCGATGATAGCATCGAACGGGGCTTTTTCAGGCCAGCCGAAATATCCGTCGCCGGCCCTGACAAATACATTTGGATAACCGAGTTTCTTCAGAAGCTCTTTAGCAGATTTTGCAAGCGGTTCTACAATCTCGATGGTATAGACCTCAGCGGCAATCTCTGCACAAACCGCAGCCTGATAGCCCGAGCCCGTGCCAATTTCCAGAACCTTCGATTCCGGCGTCAGCCTCAAGGCCTCCGTCATAAACGCCACAATATACGGCTGACTAATGGTCTGGTCATTACCGATGGGAAGGGGATGGTCGAAATATGCGTAACGCTGGTCGCCTGCTCGAACAAACGCGTGACGTGGTACTGTTTGCATTGCCCTTAATGTATTTGGGTCAATAATTCCCCTTGCTTCTATCTGAGCAATAACCATCTCTTTTCGTTCTTCAACACGCTCGGAAAAAGCAGGTTGATTATGGTCCGGACGAAGAAGCTTTGTATCGTTAGAATCACTTTGCTTATCTTCAATCGGCACATTCGAATCAGAAGATGTTTGATTCGTGTCGGCTCCTTTTGCCCCTGCAAAAACAATCCGGTTTTCCTTCGAAGTTTTAATAACAAAGACGATTGCAAATGACAAAAGCAGCACAAGTACAAATATCGTCCAAAAAAGCCCTCTTATATTTTTCCCCGGCCGTCTCTCGAACATCTTAATATCCCCACACATACAAAAAGCACATTGTCAATTCCACCGCTATATTGCCTCACAGTATGAATCGAAATTAATGATATTAGAGCGCTGCCCTCGATGTCAATTTCTTTTTGACGGATATCCGGATATGTTACCACGAAAAATTACCGATTAATTATCAACCTTCCGGATTTCATCGAGTCTGGTCTTATTATCGTATGGCTTTATAAACTGGTCGTAATCTTCTCTTGGAAACCCGCCCTTTGCTTTTACTGATAACTTCCCGGGATTTTACTATCCTCTGTGATAACCTGTCGCATATATATTCATCGCAGTAAGCACAGCTTGGTATGCCCCTTGCCAATACACAAGGCCTGACGGGACACGATGATTCGTCAATTTGAATTTTGACGAAGCCATAAGGCTATTTCTCAATTTCCGATTTTCTAAGCTCTACCCATTCAAGAATTTTCTGCAGCTGGTCGGCAGATTCCTTTTCGCCGGTGTACAACATAAAGCCAACAGCTTTTTTCAAAACCGCAACGGCCTGGTCGTAGCGGTCTTGGGCAACCAGTGCCTGTACCAATGCTGTATAGTTTTGCATATCATACGGATTCATATCTACCGCCTGCTCGAAATACCCGGTAGCTTCGGTGAAATTGCCTTTTTCCATTAAGACAATGCCCATTCCGTAAACTACCTCAATTGAATTTGGTTTTCTATCCAGGTCTTCGTGCAGACCCTCAATTGCTTTATCTATATAGCTTAAGGCCTCATCGTGTCTGTTTAATTTTTTCAATACCAAAGCTATATTGTAGTAGATGATTGACACACTTTGTTTTATCCCTGCCGGTGCTTTGTCGTTATATTCAATTGCGGTCTGAAAAGCCTTGATTGCCTGCTCGAGCTTACCCTGTTCTGCAAGGGTCAGGCCAATCTCGAAATACATGCTGGTCGAAATATCAGGAATGACAGCAGCAGCCCGCTTATATTTGGCGATACTTTTGTCCCATCTCTTGTTTTCTCTCAACTTGTCGGCCTGCTTAATATATTCGGACGCCAGTGAATTATCGGCCCATTCAATCACAGCGGGTTTTACAAGATTTTCAACGGGCGCATAGTCATCGGTCAGGACAGTCCCGCCGGCCTTTTTCCCGAGCATTTCCACGTCTGAATTGCTCATAATCCATAAATTCGAACTTTTTATCATTTCTTCCTCTGCCAGATGTTCGAGGTCAATGTTCTTTTTGGCGGCAATAACTACAAAAGTATTGCGGACTCCGGGCGGCAGGTTTTCTGCGAACACCCAGACATCAGGAAACGTCAGCTTGAGAGTGTCGACGATACTGCCTATGAATCTGCCTGATTCAAGTACATCCACGACATTTACCATGTAAATACCGTCATCGGTAAGAATTTGCGCTATTTTGTCGTTAAACTCCCTTGTCACCAACTGGTAAGGGACAGAATAGTTATCAAAAGCATCCTCGTATACAAAATCATACAGGGGTACTGCTCCGCCGAGCATTTTTTTCTGTATCAGCTGGTCGACATAATTGCGGGCATCCATCGTAAATATGTTAATCGGGGCATCAGCCTTGAGCCCGAATGCCTGGATGGCAGCCTCGGTGACAGCCGGGTCTATTTCAGCGACATCAACACGACTTCCCGGCCATACATCTGCAATATACCGGGGGAAAACATACCCACCTCCACCAATTGCCAAAATTGAAAGTCTGTCTTTTTCCCGCGATTGTCGATGCGTTACCGTTGCATAAATTCTCTCGTAGAAATATTTGAGGTCTCTTATGTTGTTCATTGTAATTTCGCTGTGCCTGAGCTTGTCCTGGATGAACTTACGGCGGTCGGGATCGCTCGATATGCGTACTACCGCGATATAGCAGTACTGGCTTTCGTCTTCGTAGAGGATGTCCGGGTTGTGCGGCTCTCTGAGCGCAAACGATGTACCGGCATTGCGGGCCCAGTCGGCATCGGCATTTCCAATTGTCAACAGGACAAAGAATACAGCAGCCCATACATAGATGGCCCAGCATCTGATCCAGTAAAGGATGGCCAGTATCAGCAGCATTGCCCCGATAGTCCAGATAATTGCAATAGTTCCCATCGCGGCTATAAGATAAAATCCGGCAAGAAAAGTGCCTGCAATACTGCCTGCGGCGCTCCAGGCATATATATTTCCGATGGTTCTGCCGGGCGGCAGACCCTGTTCGAGTGCCATTTTTGCGACCACCGGGCTTATCGCACCAAGCAATGTGGACGGGAGAAGGAAAACTATGCAAACATGGCTGAAGATTCGCACAGACCAGCCGAACTGCCACAACCATACCCATCCGCCGACAATATTATTCAGAGCCACGACAAGCACACATGCTGCTGAGCAGATACTGAAAAGTACAGCCAGCGCTTTTGCTGCGTTGAAACGGTCTGCGATTCGGCCGCCTAAATAATTGCCAAGGCTGATGCCTGCCAACACCACCCCTATTACCGATGTCCATGTGTAAAGCGATGAGCCGAGGTAGCGGGAAATCAGCCTGCCTGCAACAAGTTCCAGCACCATGATGCATCCGCTGGAAAAAAACACCGTTGCACTCGGGATTAGAATCGTTAAAAAACTTCTTGATTTACTCAAATTCACTTTCCTTATACTCTGCGTACAAAAATTATAGTAACAAACAGATTGTTACACGTCAAACGGATTTTAGAGAGTCGAAAAAAGCATCTGGTCTTCTAGTGCTACAACTCTGCGGTTGCAGCCCGCGTCGATATCGATTTCCATTGCATTGTTATGAAAACCCGAAATATCACTTTAATATTAATCGCTGCCGGAGAAGGAACAACCAATCCGCCGTCAGACCGCATCTTCAAAATTGAACTGCTACCCGAAGGAACAATAAAAAATGTAAACTTCACCGGTAAAAAAATAGAAGTATCTTTCTAAAAAATCCGTTATGATGAATTTCTATGGACAAAGAACGCATAAAAAAACTTGCCGAAGACCCGAAATTCACTCCGGGCATCTATAACTATTGCGACCGCTGGTGCGAGCGATGCCCGCACACTTCTCGATGTATGAACTTCGCATTAAGCGAAGAACAATTTTCCGACCCACAAGCTCACGACATAAACAATAAGGCTTTCTGGCAAAAATTACACGAGGTTTTTCAGACTACCCTCGAAATGCTGAAAGAAACCGCACAGGAAATGGGCATTGACATCGAATCTATCGATAACCAGGATGATTCTGACTACGAGAAAGATATCGATAATATTACTGAAAATCATCATTGCTGCCAGGCGTCAAAAGCCTACAGTCAAATGGTAAAAAACTGGTTCGATTCAGCGGATGATTTATTCGCGCAAAAGGCCAATGAACTCGGTCTGCAGGCACAACTCGAGCTGCCGGCCTGCCAGCCTCAGACAGAAGCTCTCGAATTGAAAGATGCAGTTGACATAATCCGCTGGTACCAGCATTTTATATATATCAAACTGAAACGGGCTATCAGCGGAACTTTAAGAGATACCATCGAGGAAGATTTCAATGATTCGAACGGCTCGGCCAAGGTGGCTTTGATAGCGATAGACCGCTCGATTGCCGCCTGGAGTCAATTACGCAATACTGTACCTGATACCGATGACCGTATTCTTGATATACTCGTTCACCTTGACCGTTTGCGCCGCATAACCGAGAATACATTTCCTTCCGCAAGGGCTTTTATCCGGCCCGGCCTTGATTAGAGCGAATTTTTTTTCAAAATGCCCTTTTGCAAAAGGTCAACCTGCCCCTATTACCATCAGTGTTTTCTGTTTTTCGGCGGGATAAGAATTACGAGCGAGGTGATACTTCAGGGATTTTTTTGGTAAATGCGGACCCTGTCAACGAGCATTTGCTGCGGGAAGACAGTCGATTCGTCCGGCGGACCTGCCCAGTCGCCACCGATTGCAACGTTCAGCAGAATATGAAAGTGTTCGTCAAACGGGGCAGGGTACGGATTGCCGTCGCTGCTCCACTCGGTCTCGGAAAAGTACATAATGTCGTCAACGAACCAGCAGATTTCGTTAGGTTCCCACTCAATAGCGTAAACATGGAAATCGTCCGCGAAATTGATGCCGCCCCCATAGTACGAACCACCGGAGGAGACGCGTTGGTGCTGGGCGTCGGAAAAATGCAAAGTACCATAGATGCGGTCAGTCTGGTTGATTGCTTCCATAATGTCTATCTCCCCGCTGTCCGGCCAACCGCCGTAAATCTGATAAGTAGGCAACATCCAGAATGCGGGCCAGATACCCTGGCCGGTGGGCAGTTTGATGCGAGCGGCAATTCTGCCGTAGCAAAAGTCGGCTTTGCTCAGAGAGCGAAGACGCGCTGAGGTGTAGTTATTAGGTCCGTACTCCTCTTCTCTGGCAATTATCACAAGATTGCCGTTTTCTATTACCGAATTATACAGGCGGGCGGTATAAGACTGGATCTCGTTGTTGTACCATGAGTCGCCGACCTCGTGCGACCATTTTGAGTAGTCAAGCTCGATGCCGTCGAACTCGTCAGACCAGACAAACTGGTAGCCGGGCAGGTCGGGAATTGTCCTTGCCCAGTCGGTTGTGAACAGAGCAAGGTCAGATATGGTAAAGGAACCGTCACCGTCCATATCGTATATGGGAATGGCCATTCTGTATCCCTGGGCAAGGCGGGCGAAATCGATGAAGTTGACCGTTCTATCGTTGTCGAAATCCGGCCGGGCCAGCGGGTTGGTGCGTGCAAACATAACGTCATCGAAGTTGAAGGCAGGGCTCTGGCCATCGGCTTCCAGGGCGACGAGAACAACTCTGACAAAATTGGCATCAGAGTCGTTGCGAACCTGCCCAGAGAAATAGTAGTAGCTGCCGTCCCTGGGCACAGTCAGATATATCAAGTCAGTATCTATTCGCTGCTCGTATGGGTCGTTCCGATTGGCATACCATTCAAGCTTGAACTGTGCAGTACCTTCCGGGTTATAGCCGCTTTGCCCGCCATTGGCGTCCGCAATGAATGCACCTATTGTGTAGTTAACATCACGAGCAACAGGTATGTCCACCGTCGACCAGCAAACCGACCATCCTTCCGGACCGGCTGTCATACTAATAAATGCCTGCCCGCTGTTCGCATTATTCGGCTCAGAGCTGTGATAGGCAACAACATCGGAGGGAGCAAACCACCATTCATCTGCAAAATCAGTATCTAAGTTCCTGACCTCAAAACCGGCATTGCTGACAAGTGTGTTTCCACTCTCTGCTAAGGATGCAGCCGTGAGTCCAGCCACCAGGCAACCAAAGATAAAATAATAAGCTCTATTCACAGGGATTAATCCCACCTCTGTTTTTACTAACCGGATGAATATGCTATCTCACATCCATCATTATACCAAATCAGTTGTGTAACAACAAGTTGGGATGAAAACAGGGACAGTGGGGCTGTCAAAAAAGCCTCTACAGCCTCGATAAGCTCAGTGCAGGCAAGATTTTTAGGAAAAACCGCTTGCAAGAGGTCAGTACGCACGTATAATTACTAATGTTACTCGTTGTTTGGCTGGATATGAGTTTCGAACGACAAGGTATGAAATATGCGGGCGTAGCTCAGTGGTAGAGCGTCACGTTGCCAACGTGAATGTCGTGAGTTCAAGTCTCATCGCCCGCTTTAGTTTAGAGCACAAGAAGCGACTGTCTGTGACTTATGAGTTTCGAGTTGTGCACTAAAATAGTATCGGTGAGTTACCAACTAAATTTAGTTTGGCGCTGGTCTCCGGTATGTTTGGGCAGGGATTTTTCCGGCCCGGAATCGAAGAGACAGGCTAAGGGCATAGCCCCATAGCCTTTTTTGTTTACAAAAAATCAACTTAAAACTGCAAGGAACCAAAAATGGCAGACGAGCAGACAACCGAAACAAAAAACACCGTGACTATTAAAGATGCAGGGCCCTGCAAAAAGAAAGTCACTATAGAAATCCCTGAAGAAACAATCAAAGCTGCCGCCGACGATAAATACGAGCAGCTTCGAAAAGAAGCCGTCTTACCCGGATTCAGAAGAGGCAGAGCCCCCAGAAGGCTTCTCGAAAAACGGTTCGGCAAAGAGACATCGGAGCAAATCAAGCTGAAACTCCTGGCCGATGCAAGCGAGTCAGCCCTGAAAGATAACAATATAGATTCCCTCAATGAGCCGGACATAGATGTTGAAAAGATTGAGCTGCCCGAAACCGGCTCGATGAAATTCGAATTCGAGGTCGAGGTCAAGCCGGAATTCAAACTGCCAAAACTCGAAGGTATAGATATTAAAAAGGCAAAATTCGTCGTAACAGATGACCAGGTCGCCGCTGAAATCGAGCAATTACAAAAATACGCAGGTATGTGGACGCCCCGCGAAAAGGGCAAAGTCGAGCTCGACGACCAGATAATCGCTGATGCAATAATAAAGACAGAAGGCATCGACGAAGAACAAAAGCTCGACAATGAACAAATATTCGTAAGAAAGCAGGGCTTCGTTGCCGATGTACCAGTCGAAAATCTCGACGAGCACCTCGTCGGAGCGGCAGCGGGCGAAACCAAAAAGATAACCACAGAGGTCGCTAAAACATACTTCAAAGAGCAATATCGCGGCAAAAAAGTTGACCTTCAGATTGATATCAAAGATATCAAATTCCTCAAACCCGCCGAATTGAATGAGGCCTCTCTCAACAGATTCGGAGTAAAAAACAAAGCCGAGCTCGAAGAAAAAATACGCGACAGCCTCCAGGCAAGATTAGAGCAGCGGGCAAAGCAGAATATGGCTGAGCAGATTTACAAATACCTGCTCGATAATACGAAGTTCGATTTGCCGCTTGATATTGTCGCACGTCAGTCGCAAGACCTGCAGCGAAGACAATATGTAAACCTGTTAAGGCAGGGACTTTCTAAAGAGCAGATTGACGAGCAAATCGACAAGCTCAAAGCTGCCAGTGACGAGCAGGCTAAAGAGCAATTGAAAACCTTCTTTATAATGGATAAAACTGCAGGCGAGCTTGGTATAAAAGTTACTGAAGAAGAAATCAACGGATACATCGCCCAGCTTGCAATCCAGCGGGGACAAAGGCCGGAAAGACTCCGAGAACAAATGGCACGCGAAGGCTCACTGACACAAATCGGATTGCAGCTAAGAGACGACAAATGCATAGAAAAGCTGCTCGAGACCGCCAAAATCACCGAGACAGAACCCAAAAAGGAAACCAAAAAGAAAACTACAAAAAAAATAGAAAAGAAAACAGTCAAAAAATCAGGCTCAGGCGGTGAAAAAAAGGCCCAAAAAACCAAAAAAACTACAAAAAAGAAAACCAAAAGCTGAATCAGCCGATAGATAATAAGCTGGAATAAAAATTCAGCTTGCAGAAATTTTGGAAAGTGAAATCAGATGCAAATGGACGAACGTAATAAAATAATCAGAAACGACGCTGGTTTCTACACGCAAACCAGCAGGTATCAGCTCCAGCGGCAAATGACGCTCGACGATATGCTGCTGGAGAACCGGATTATCTTCCTCGTCGGGGGCGTATCGTATGAAAGGTCAACGGAGGTGATAATGAAGCTGCTCTATCTTGACAACCTCAAACGAGGCAACGAGATAAGCCTCTACATCAACTCTCCCGGCGGAAGCGTCGATGATACAATGGCGATATACGATACTATACGTTTTGTCAGCTCACCTGTCGCCACCTATTGCATAGGCAGGGCCCAGTCGGGTGCAGCGATTATACTTGCAGCAGGCACCAAAGGCAAACGTCACGCACTCGCTCATGCAAAGATAATGCTTCACCAGCCCTGGGGCGGCGTAACAGGTCAGGCCGCCGATATAAAAATTCAGGCTGAAGAGATTGTCAAAGCAAAAAAAATGATAAACGAAATCCTTTCAACACACACAGGCCAATCCATCGAGAAAATAACTGAAGAGACCGAAAGAGACAGATATATGACAGCCGAAGAGGCCCGCGAGTACGGCCTCATCGACGAGGTCTTGTACCACGAAGCCGAAAGTAAGGAAAAAACTGAAAAGTAAAAATTAAAAAAATGGGAATCAAATATGACAGTTAATCAAAATTTAGTACCGATTGTAATAGAAAAAAGCGGCCGGGCCGAAAGGGCATACGACATCTATTCACGATTGTTAAAAGACAGAATAGTCTTTCTCGGCGGGCCTATTGACGATACAGCCGCAAATCTGATTATCGCTCAGATGCTCTTTTTAAGCAATGAAGACAGCAATACAGACATCCATCTCTATATTAATTCTCCCGGCGGCTCCATCACTGCAGGCCTTGCCATATACGATACTATGAGGTTTTTGCGATGCGAGGTGGCGACCTATTGCGTCGGAATAGCGGCGAGTATGGCTGCTCTGCTGCTCGCAGGAGGAACAGCCGGAAAGCGGTCTCTGCTCGCCAACAGCAGGACACTGCTGCACCAGCCGTTGATAACAGGCGTTCTCGAAGGTGTCGCTACAGACCTGGAAATTGAGGCAAAAGAGATATTGCGGCTTCGAACCCGACTTTATACAATACTCTCGGAACATACGGGGAAAAAGAACGAAAAAATAGAAAAGGATTGCGACCGAAACCTATGGCTTGATGCCAAAGAGTCTGTTGATTACGGCCTGGCTGACAGGATACTCAAAAAAGCGCCGGAAATAGTAAAGGCCAAAGAGGAAAATACAAAACAGCAATAAAATATATGCTGCAGGCGGGCATATGAATTAAAAGCTGTGACAAACGGATAAAATGAATGTTATGACACAGGGAAGTTCAAAAGTGAAAAGGTCTTTTTTATTAATCGCCTTATTTATTCTTTTCATCTCTGCCTGCCAAAACGACGTCAGGCAAAAACCCGTCTCCGAAACAGACAGACTAAGACAGCAAAATCAGACCCTGACCGACCGCCTTGCAAACACCGAGCAGCAGGTGCAACAACTAAAAAAACAGGTGCAGACACTCTCGGCGGTTACTGATGATACCCAGCCGGAAGATATCTACGATTTACAAAAAATAAGAATCTGGCGATACACAAATCTCTACGACAAAGACGAAGACGGCAAACTGGAAAGCCTGATAGTTTATCTGCAGCCCGTCGATTCAGACGGTGACGTAATCAAGGCCGCCGGCAGAGTTGAGGTCCAGTTGTGGGACCTGAACAGAGACGAGGCCCACGCCCTGCTGGCCACCTGGAACGTCAGCCCCGACGAGATAAAAAAAGAATGGTACGCAACCGTCCTGGCAAGTAATTACCGCCTGATTTTTGATATATCGAAGCTCATCGACAAATACGAAAAGCCCCTGACCGTCAAGGTAAAGTTCACCGACATCCTGAGCGGAAAAACCTTCACCGAGCAAAGAACAATCGAGCCCCAACCATAGCCTCATAATTGAGCATCGAGCAACTTTTTTTCCTTTTGCCTTTTTACTTTTTGGTTATAAAATGTTTCTATGCAGAATCTTAAAAACAAAATAATCTGCGGCGACTGCATAAAAATCCTGGCTAAGGTAAAAAAACCTTTCGCCGACCTGATTTTCGCAGACCCCCCTTTCAACATCGGCTACAAATATGACAAATACAACGACGAAATTAAAGCCAAAAACTATATCGACTGGACAAAGCAATGGATGACAGCCTGCAAAAAAATCCTCAAATCTCACGGTTCGTTTTACATCGCCATCGGTGATGATTACGCTGCGAATGTAAAAATTATAGCCGACGAGCTTGGCCTTTTTATGAGAAACTGGCTCATATGGCACTACACTTTCGGCCAGCAGACTAAAAACAAATTCGCACGCTCTCATACGCATATATTTTATTTTGTAAACGACGAAGAAAATTTTACATTTAACGACTACGCTGTGCGGGTTCCTTCGGACAGGCAACTGATTTACAATGACAGGCGGGCTAATCCTGTTGGTAAGCTGCCTGACGACGTCTGGAGCGAATTCCCGCGAGTCTGCGGGACATTCAAGGAACGTACCGGCTTTCATCCCTGCCAGATGCCGCTGACCGTTCTAAAAAGAATAATCTCTGTAAGCTCGAATCCCGGCGATTGGGTTCTCGACCCCTTCAGCGGCTCAGGAACTACCGCAGCCGCAAGCGTAATGCTCGGAAGAAACTTTACAGCTATCGAAATATCCCAGGAATATGTCACTAAAGCCAGGACGCGACTCGCAGAACTAAAAATGCAAAAGATTCGAAATCTTTTCCTCGATTTCACGGAAATGAACGAGCTAAAGCAGCTCTTATCGGATATGAAGATACCGGCTGAAAAAATCTCTAACGACAAAAAACTGTTGAAACTTTTCACAAATCAGTTTTCAATAAGGATGAATAACGGCAAAAAATACGGTACTTCAGAGATAACAGCGGCATTAAAGGTTGTGGAAAATTGAAAGAACCGGAGATAAAAAACTATTTCGGAATTGCATTTGCTTTCGCAGTCACAGCGGTCCTTCTCAGCATTATTCAGCCGCCGGTCGGGTTGTCGTTTCTCGCCTGGATTGCATACGTACCATTTATTCTCGCCTGCTCGCCGCGTGTAAAATTCAAAACCTTAATAATATCGTCGTACATAGTTTCATTATGTTACTGGCTCGTCAATCTATACTGGATATATCCTGTTACCATCGTCGGCTGGCTCGTATTCTGCGCCTATACCGCCCTGCTCTGGCCGCTGCTCGCCGCAGCAATCAGGTTCGGCAGGGCAAAAAGGCTGCCACTTTTTCTGACGGCTGCAATTCTTATTGTCGGTGCAGAACGGCTTCAGGGATTTATCCTCGGCGGTTTTCTCTGGCGGCATCTCTCACACAGCCAGTATGAAAATATCATACTCATTCAGATTGCGGATATCTTCGGTGCCGCAGGATTGTCCGGCCTCATAGCGATGGTCAACGCACTTTGCGCTGACTTGCTGATTGCTGCTTTTTACAAAAAGCTGTTCACAATCCGGGCCCTGTCGAAAATTCTTCTGGTAACTGCAGCTCTTGTGGCCACCTTCTTTTACGGCAGATGGCGAATCGAACAGTACGACAAAATCATAGAGGACGGGCCGCTCGTCGCCGCTTTACAGTCAAACATACCGCAATCGGTTAAAAGCTCAGACTCCGACGAAATCAATGAGCAAACATTTACCGAGCTTTTACAGGAAAGCAACAAAATCGCAAACGCGGAACCGCTGCTGATTGTCTGGCCCGAAACCGTCGTACCGGCTTTATTGGACGAAAGGATACTGAGGGTAATCGACCCTTCGAGCACTCACAAGCAATTTGACCTCCGTCTTCGCGAGCACGCAAAGGACAATGCATATCTTCTCGTCGGCGCCAGCGGCGGCAAGCCAAAATTCATCGGCGACCTCACCATTCAGGGCCTGGCAGCAAGATACAACAGTGCCTTTTTATATACTCCTGAAGGCAGCAAGGCCTCTCAGCAGTACAATAAAATACATCTTGTGCCCTTCGGCGAGTTTGTCCCGTTCAAGAAAAAGATGCACTGGTTATATGATTTCCTGATGAAATTTACGCCTTACAACTACGACTATAGCCTGGACGCCGGTGATGAATACACTATCTTCGAGATAGAAAAGCCCGGCCCGGGCGGCAAAATCTATAGATTCAGCGTAATGATATGTTACGAGGACACGGTGCCCGCTATAGCGAGAAGATTCACCCTCGACGAACAAGGCCGAAAGCAAATTGACTGGCTCATCAATATAAGTAATGACGGCTGGTTCGTAAAATTCAAAAACGACAAGGCCTATCCCAGCACCGAGCTGGCACAGCACGCCGCGGTTTGTGTCTTCCGGGCTGTAGAGAACAGAATTGCCGTCCTCCGCAGCGTTAATACCGGCATTAGCTGTCTTATAGACTCGGCCGGCAGAATAAAAAATGGATTTGCCGACGGAAATCTGCCCCTCGAAGCTATGAATCGAACAGCTATAATTGGATGGTTTGCCGACAAAATGCCGATAGATAAAAGGGTAACTTTTTATAGTAAATACGGAAGCTGGCTCGACACCTGCTGCGCGATTTTTTTCGCAGTATTAATGTCAGCAGCGATAATAAAAAGAAAGTCAAGGTAGTTTCAGGCAAAAAACAGGGCAAGAAAATGAGACAGAATAAAAACTCCAATTGCCGTACATCGCTTTCGGTTCTCTTATATGTTTTTATGGCTTTTGTTGCTGTCGGCTGCAATGAAATGGTTCAGACAGGCGAGTATTCGAATGAAACATACCTGCGAGAGCTCTTGCCGCAGGCAAACAAAATCATTTACGACGGATTACTGGATGAAGACCCGCGTATTAGAACAAATGCTATCGAGGCCGTCGCAACTGCAGGCCGGCTTCAATTTATGCCCGTAGTAGAGAGGCTGTTAACAGACCAGATAGTACCTGTGCGGTTCGCAGCAGCCCTGGCAGTTGGTGACACAAAATATCGCGACGCAAAAGGAACATTGAATGTGCTTTACAGGTCACCCGACGAAAATACCCGGCTTGCCGCAGCTTATGCACTTTATAAGCTTGGAGACAAAAACAAACTCTCGGCATTTGGACAGGCGATATCCAGCAAAGATATGTCTGTCAGAGCCAACGCAGTATTTCTGCTCGGTAAATGCGGCGACAAAAGTTCTTTAACACCTTTATACTGGGCAAAGGATGCAGTCGATTCTGATGACAAGGTACGATTTCAGGCAGCAGAGGCCATCGCAAAGCTCGGGGATGAAAGGATATACCCCAAGCTCTGGACAATGATATTAAATGTAAATGCCGACGACAGGATTTTCGGCCTGCGAGCGATGGGTGAGCTCGGAACCGAATCCGCCCAGGGTGCGCTTACCACTGCTCTGTCTGACCCAAATGAGGTCCTGGAGGTTCGGCTTGTCGCAGCCGAGCAGCTTGCAAAGCTCGGTTATACATACGGAGAGGCTGAGGTGCTAAAAGTTTTCACGAAAAATTTAACTGCAGATATGGACGAACAAGATGCCGAAAGAGTCAATGTTTTAACTGCGCTCGCAATAGGACAAATAAGGACGGCAAACCTTACAAAATATCTGCCAAAATTATTGAACGACAGGTCAAAATTCGTCCGTTTGGCTGCGGCGAAAGCCGTCTTCCAATCTCAGATATCACGCCCTGAGGATTGAAACACTGCTATAATTATTAGTTATAGGACTTAGCTTTAGGCAATTTAGGAAAAATAGCTTGACCTTTTTCCGTTAAAACGGTAAAATTATAGTAATTGAAGTGTATGATTTATTATTCATCTGAGAAGGGGCATACACTAATTTTATCTATAATAATAAGTGAAAGGAGCCTATTTTGAGTACTCTGACAAAGAGTTTTATTATTCTGCTGACGATATCAACGCTTTTCCTTTGCGGTTACGTTGTGCAATACGTCTCCAGCGTCAGCAACTACAAGGCAGAATTTGAAAAGAACCAGCGGGAATTAACAGCAAGGCAAAGTGAAATAGACAACCTCAACGAAAATTTGAAGGATGAAAGAAACAAGCGCATCCAGCTTGAGGACAGCAAGAACAACCAGATAGCGGCTCTGGACAAAAAAATAAAGGAGCTGCAGACAGAAATTGACAATCTGAAACTTCAAAATGCCGGCCTCTCAAACACCGTGGACAGCTGGAAAATTACTGATCAGCAACTTATAAATTTAAGTGACAACATCAAAGATATGTACAAAACGGCCTTTGCAGAGTTGAACAAAACAAAGGCCGAGCTGGCCAGTGAAAGAACAAAGCTCGACGAGACCTCAAATACATTAATAGACAAAGAGGCTTTAATAGATATGCTGGAGAAAGACGTAAAGCAGCTCACCGAAGAAAAGACTGCGCTCGAAAATAAATTAAACGATGTTCTGCGACCTTATGGAACGAAAGCTGCTGCACAAAAATCCCTGACTCCACAAAGCACCCTCGCTGAGCTTGCTACTGCTGATACGACAAAGATCGGGCTAAAAGGCCTCGTCAGTAGCGTGGATATGAAAAACTCAATGGCGCAGATCTCGATAGGAAGCTCAGACGGAGTCAAAAAGGCAATGAGATTTCACGTCAGCAGAGGCAGCGAGTATATATGCGATATAGTCATAACAGATGTTGCATCCGAAGTAGCGGTTGGTATGCTTGAGCTTGTCCAGCGTCAGCCAAGGACTGGTGATAGCGTATCTACAAACTGGTAGCTGTTAAATGAAATGTAAAAAGTGCTGCCTACGGAAAAAATGCTTTTTTACAAGCTGTTTTATATGAGGTAGATATATGAGCCCCGACATAAAAACTCGACCCGCCAGGCCGAATACGGCCAATAATGTCTACACTGCGATGCTTGCCTTAGCTTTCGGCGTGGTTCTTGCCACCGCTATCTTCGTCGCTTTCAAGTGCTACAGCCAGTACGGCTCATTATTTAGCTTAAAGTAGCCAAAATTGCCTATTGACAATTCTGTTTGCATCATATAAAAACAGCCTAAACTTTCAGTAATTTAAAAAGAAGGGATTCGAAGAGTGCTACTGGACACAATTTTAGGCTGGTTTAGTATGGATATGGGTATCGACCTCGGTACCTGTACAACCCTCGTTTGTGTGCGAGGAAAAGGTATTGTCCTAAACGAACCCTCCGTTGTCGCCGTCCGCAGGGGCACCAATATCGTCCTCAATAACGGCGAAGCTGTCGGCTTGGTCGCAAGGGAGATGCTCGGCAAAACCCCCGGCTCGATAACAGCAATCAGACCATTAAAAGACGGAGTAATAAGTGACTTTGAAATCACCGAGGCTATGCTGAGCTACTTCATACGAAAGGTTCACGGCCGCGGCGGCCTAATCAGGCCGCGGGTAGTTATAGCTGTACCCAGCGGTATCACTGCTGTCGAGAGGCGGGCCGTTATAGATAGTGCCGAGCGGGCTGGTGCAAGAAAGGTATATCTGGTTGATGAGCCAATGGCTGCCGGTATAGGTGCAGGACTGCCCATAACAGAGCCGACTGCTTCGATGATTGTCGATATGGGCGGAGGAACCACCGAGGTTGCGATTATGAGTCTTGCCGACATAGCATCCTGTGAATCGATACGTGTCGGCGGAGACGATATGGACGAGGCTATTATCAACCACCTCAAAAAAACTTATAATCTTCTGATAGGTGAGCCCAGGGCTGAGAAGGTCAAAATACAAATCGGCTCTGCCGCGCCCCTTGAAGAGGAACTGACAATGGAGGTAGCCGGAAGGGACACAATTTCAGGACTGCCAAGAAAAATTATTATAACAAGCGAGGAAATACGCGAATCACTCCGCGAGCCGATTGCCGCCATTATCGAGGCTGTCACCAGAACACTCGAAAAAGCAGAGCCTGAGCTCGCAGCCGATTTAATTGATAATGGAATACACATCTGCGGAGGAACTTCACTGCTCAGAGGTGTCGATACCATACTTTCAAATGCAACCGGTCTGCGAGTTGAAAGGGTGGACGACCCCCTAAGTGCGGTAGCAAAAGGAACAAGCGTATATCTCGAAAATCTGGAGTTATGGAAGGATACGATGGATCATAACGAGCAGGGCTGGGAATAAGCACTGCTTTGCGACTACGGACAGAAAGCAAGCAATACCATTATGGCAAGGAAGCGTTCGAGAATCTCCAGACGGATGTTATTCACCTGGTTTATTCTGGGTGCACTTATCCTGCTCATCGCACCGCAGCAAATGACAAGTCGGCTTCAACTCTTTTTCGCTCACATCTTTCACTGGCCTTTGCGTATGAGCAGAGACATTATGCTTTCGGCCAGGACGAGCCAGCCGACCCAAAAACGTGCGGACCGAACCGAAATCCAGCTCGAAAACCGAAACGCAAATCTCGAAGCTATGCTCGCAGAAGCCATCCAGAGGGACAAAGAGCTGACAAATTTCCTCAGAGAGAATCCCAGGCCCGGAGACAAGTTTGTTTTTGCAAACATTACAAAAATCTCTGCCGA
>CAYNDE010000010.1:0-26512 GCA_964395535.1 uncultured Pirellulales bacterium | reverse complement strand
TTTATTATCATATTTACGATGATTGCCGGTATGAAGAGCCTGGCGAGCTGCGATATATATAACGGTTCATTGATAATTATTGCACTTTTTATTGCTTTTCCGGTTCTTTTATACAAGGCGGGCGGTTTCGCAGGTATGGCACAGAAGTTTGCTGAAATGGGGGACAAACCGGAACATATGAATTTGTTCGGGACATTCAAGCCGCTGGATTATATCAACTGGCTGTTGCCGACGTTTTTGCTTGTAATGGGTGATGCGAACCAGTACCAGAGGTTTTTCTCGAGCAGGAATGTCAGGGGTGCGAAACAGGCGGCTTATACGCTTGTTGTAGTAGCTATTATTATAGAGTGTTTGATAATTGCCTGTGCGTGGGTGGCGGGGAGTATGACAGCCGACCCTGCTAACGGCCAATACATCCTGATTTATGCTGCAAGGCATTATATGCCGATTGTCTTGGGGCTTGTGTTTATGGTAACCGTTGTTGCAATTATTATATCAACTGCTGATTCGTTTCTGCTTGTTCCTGCAACGACATTTATGCGTGACGTTTATATGAAATACATTAATCCGAACGTGAATGAGAAAAAGGTGGTGATTGTCAGCAGATTGCTTGTTATTGTTTTCGGTATCATTGCTTACGTTGTTTCTCTTATGTTTGCGGAGAGTACCGGCTTTTTCAAGAAGGCTATGCTGGCATATACGATTTACGGCGCCGCAATTACGCCGTGCCTTATAGCAGCGATGTTCTGGAAGAGGGCAACGAGAGCGGGTGCTATAACGTCCATTATCGCCGGTGTTTCTTCAACCATTCTCTGGAATGAATTATTCCGAAAGATTGACGGGATGCCGAGATTTTTCTCCGATATGGATGCGGTGCTTCCTGCGATAACTGTATCGGTTGCGGCCTTGGTGATTATCAGTCTGGCGACATATAATAAGGACAAGGTTACCAGATTAGAGCAAAAAAAAGTATAAGCAAGAAAAGAGTATATTCAGCTTGAAGCGAGAGCTTCAACTTCGTCGGCCTTTTTGGGTATATGTTTGCTTAGATTTTCAGAACCGCTTTCGGTAACGAGGATATTATCTTCGAGTCTTATGCCGCCGAAGTCTTTATATTTTTCGACTTCGCTGTAATTGATAAAGTCGCTGAATTTGTTTTCGGCTTTCCATATATCGATAAGCTCTGGTATGAAATAGATACCGGGTTCGACTGTTATGATAAAGCCGGGCTGAAGTTTTTTTCCGAGCCTGAGCGATTTTAAGCCGAATTGTTTGTTTTTTTTCATTTTTTTGGTGTAGCCGACGTATTGCTCTCCGAGGCCTTCCATATCGTGAACGTCGAGCCCCATTTGATGGCCCAGACCGCATTGAAAAAACAGGGCGTGAGCACCGGCATTAACAGCCTGTTCGGGGTCACCTTTCATCAGGTCAAGATTTTTCAGGCCTTCTGCCAATATCCTGCAGGCGAGCAGGTGGATGTCCCTGAATTCTGCGCCGGCCCTTGTTGCCTCGATAGCTTTTGTCTGTGCGTTAAACACTATGTTGTAAATATCCTTTTGCCGGCTGTCGAACTTTCCGCCGATAGGGATTGTTCTTGTGATGTCGGAGGCGTAGTGCATAGCGGATTCTGCACCGCAGTCGTTGACGGCGATGTCACCTGCTTTCATAATATTGTGGTAGCAGGGATTATGCAGGGTCTGGCCGTGAATCGAAAAGATGGTTGGGAAGGCGAGTCTTCCACCGGCTGCAATGGCGATTCCTTCCATCAGGCCTGCAATCTCCTGCTCATATTTACCCGGCTTTGAAATTTTCATTGCCTCGGAGTGCATACGATAAGAAATGTCGATTGCTGTTTTTATCTGTTCGATTTCCTGTTGAGATTTTTTTTCGCGGAGTGCAACTACAGCCTTTATCAGTTCCGGCGAGGCATTTTGGGCAATTTTCTTATGCGGGATGCCTGTGAGCTTTTCGAGTGTGATTAAATGCTCGGCACGATAGGGGGGCAGGTAGTGAACGGTTTTGTTTTGTTTGACCGCCTTTTGGATTGTTTTCTCAAGCTCGGTGAGCGAATCTGTTTTGCTGACGCCGACGGCGGCAGCTTTTTGGTTTATGGTCGGCTGGGTGCCTGTCCAGATTATTTCATCGATGGTGAGGTCGCTGCCGAAAATGGTAACGCTATCTGCGTCTATATCGATAACGGCGGCAAGGCCGGCGAAATCCAGGCCGAAAAAATATAAAAACGAGCTGTCCTGCCTGAATGGGTAGTGAACGTCGGGATAGTTTATCGAGCTTTCTTCGTTGCCGAGTAAAAGTATCAGGCCTGAATCGATTTGTTTTTTCAGTTTGTTTCTTCGTTCGATATAAGTTTCGGCTGAGAACATATTCAAGCCTTTCGAAGCTGCTCGAAAAGGAAAAACAAGTTTGAATGATATATGCAAAGAGTGTATGTGTCAACCTATTTGTTGACAGCAACGAGATGAACAAAAACGGGCTGTTAGTACTGAATGTCACTGTTGTTCGGTCTGCAGCCAGTATTGAGCGAAGACGGCAAAGTCAAGAAAGTCAATTTTATCGTCCTGCGAAGAGAGGGGATACAGGTCCGCTTTGGGATTCCAACCCGGGGATGGGGGTATTGTTCCTTCCGAGAGCCAGGCGTTAATAAATGCCAGAAGGTCGAGCTCGTTAACAATTCCATCGCCGCCTTCCGGTACGATGTCGGCGGGTAATCTGTAGATTGGGTCGAGCTCGAGAACAGGGTCGATTTCGGGAGGCAGTCCCCCGCCGCGAATGATTAAATTAAATTCTGTGAAAAGATTCATACCTATGATACCGTCAAGTGTTCCGCCTTCTGGTGAATCTATATCCAGATAGATGACGGGGACATTATTCGCGATGAACCAGTCTCCGAAAGCAGGTATCTGAATATTATCGATTGTGTAACCGTTTGCGATAATGGAATCGCCGGTGACGTCTAAAATCTCGACTGTAAACTCGGGATAATTTGGTTCGAGATGGAGCCTGGTTGCAATACGTGAGCCGATGACAGATACCTGGGCACCGGTATCGAGCATAAAGCGGTCTTTGTCCGTTGCTCTGTAGGTTCCTTCGAAAAGGTCCACGCTGTGCACAAAGAATAAGCTTTGAGCAAGATTGCCGATTATTATTGAGGGTACCATTGGGGGGAAATCAAAATCTTCAAAAGAGGGGACATACTGGACAGCAATTGCACCAAGGGGTCTTAGCTCAAGAGGTATGATGTTGTCGAAATGCGGGACAGTCGGGTCATAGTCTGTGTAGTCTTCGTCATAAAAAATGAGGTTCGGGCCTGTAAGTTCGTTGCCGTCTGAAATGATGGTCACCTGATTTTCGTTGTCTATATAGGTTGTAAAATAAACCGCAAGTGGTGAGCCGATTGGGGTCTGTAAAGCGGTCGCATAAGAGGGGCCGACAGAGGTTGAAACATTATATTCACCGACCATAGTGGAAAATGAGCTTATAACACCACAGGGATCGATTATACCGAGACCGTCAATATAAAGACCATAAGGCTGGCTAACCCAGGCGTAAATGGAGCCGGTAACACCTTTGATTTCAACTGTATTACTTGTTAACATATCCGAGTCGAGCAGGCCTGTTATGTCTGCAGCCTTATTATTCAGAAGATGAGAGCTTGCGCCTGTATCGAAGATTCCAATGGCGTAGTTTTCCTCCGGCTGCGAGACGAAAAAATCGCCTTCGACAGAAGTGGAACGTATGGCATCAAATTCAAGAATATCCAGTCTTTCATCTGTGGTGACAATTGCTACCCAGGGAACGAAACCGTCTATAGGAGGTGATTCCACTATGTTTGCAAAAACGGCCTGGTCTGCCAGCAGTTGGGATTTTTCACTCGTTATTTTGAGACTGTCTTTTATATTTTTTCTATAAAGTAAAGTTTCTTTGTGTTTTTGCTTTTTTTGTGCTCTCATCAAAGGCTCTGAGCCTGCTGGATAGTTTATTTTCGTGATTCGTGAGCCGTTGCTCATTCGTAGATCGATTTTTTTGCTTTCCCAGCCGGCTCTACCTGCCAAGCAGTTGGCTGAGCACAGAAGTATTAAAGCTAAGGAAAGATAAAATCCGCCTGAATATTTACTGTTCATATAGTTATTCCTTGTGACCTTTTTACCTATTATATTATACAGGAAAGAGGCGTTTTAGTGCATTAAAAAACGGTGAATCGAATTAAAGGATTCCGTTTATGGCTTGGATGTTTACTTTTTTGGTTTTTAGGCGTAATATGACAGAAAGATTTTTTTGTCCCTGTAGCCCAATTGGACAGAGCGTCGGCCTCCGGAGCCGAAGGTTAGAGGTTCGAATCCTCTCAGGGACGCTTTTTTGGGTTTGCCGGCTGAATAAAGGATGAAAGGAGTTATTGCGGAAAAACCACCAAGCAGGCGAATAAAATTTAGCTGCAAATGGTGAGCGCGTGTGTTGAATTTTTAAGAGAATAGCTCATATTTTTTTAAAGTTGCCGCAGTCGTGGCTGATGATTTCATCCTGCTTGAGCATAACAACACCGGCTGGGCAGGAGCCGATATCGGGTTTGAGCTTTTGACCGTTTCTTATTGCAATAAGCTTTGCAGGGAAATTGGCACCGGCCAGATGCGAGCAGGGATAGCCGCCGCCGAAACGGGGATTCATCTCTAATAGTTTCGGGCCTTGCGGGCTGATAAGCACGTCAACATCCATTGGGCCGAAAAGCTGTAAATTCTGCATAATTTTCAGTCCTAATTCTATAAGCTCTTTGTTGTCAGTGCTTATGGCTTTGTCAGTTTCGCCGGCCCGCATTTTGAGCTTTTTCTTACAAAAGACACTGATAGGCCTGAATTCGAAGTCGCCGAAAAGGTCATAGCCGTACTCGTCGCCATCGATAAATTCCTGTATCATCGGGAAAGGGCAGGTCTCAAATGCGTTTATTAATTGTTTTTTATTTTGACAATAAGTGATGTTCATTGATGCGGAACCTTTTCTGTGTTTTACCGCGAGCGGCCAGTTTAGTTTGCCTTCTTCAATTAGTTTGAGCGCTTCTTCGACGGACAGGACTGTTACGGGTACATTTAAGCCGTTATCTTTGCCGAATTTATATGTCAGGTATTTATCGAAGGTGATTTCGACAGTTTTGGGCGGTGAGATTACAGCCAATATGTTTTCGTCGTAAAATCTTTGTCGTTGTGCAGCCAGTACCTCGAGTTCGGGGTCGATGAGCGGTATGACCATATCGATTTTGTTTTTTTTGCAGAAATTTATCAGAGTGTCAACGTAATCGGTGTCGGTTACCTTCGGGAGAAGAAAGGTATTGTCGCAGTAATGAAAGGCAGGTGCATATTTGCTGTTGTCGGCGCCCCAGATTTGGTCGTTATCTGTTAGAGCCTCTCTGATGAATTTTACCAGGTATCCGCGTCGGCCTGCGCTTGTTAAGAGTATTCTCATAATTATTTTGTCCCGACAATGAAGCAGACATTTGTTGTTGCGGTTCCGCCGATATTGAGAGTAGCTGCTGTTTTGGCGCCCGGCACCTGATAATCGCCGGCAGTTTGAGTAACCTGTTTGTAAGCGTCCAGCAGTTGTCGCACACCAGTGGCACCGACCGGATGGCCGCAACCGATGAGACCGCCGGAAGGATTAATCGGCAGTTTTCCATCTATTTCGATAACTCCCTGCTCGATAGCTTCAAAAGATTTTCCCGGCTCGGTCAGTCCGAAATGGTCAATGGCCATATATTCCGAGGTGGTAAAGCAATCGTGTGTTTCAATTACATCAAGCTGCCAGCAATCTTTGATGTCGGCACTTTTGAAAGCATCGAGTATCGCTTTGCGGGTTACAGGCAGGACATATTCGCTGTCTGCTGAGTCAGCTACTTTTTTTGCAAACTCGATAGAGGCGGTGGTATGTCCCCAGCCGAGTATGGCTGGTATTTTGTCAATATTTATATTTTGTTTTTTTGCATATTCGCGTGCGAAATTTTCAGAGGCGATGAAGAGACCTATTGCGCCGTCTGTTATCTGTGAGCAGTCGGTGACTTTTATTCTGCCGCTGATAGGTGTATTATAGTCACCGAGGGTGTTTGCGTGTTCGAGGTTCATAAACCAGTTTCGGGTCTGGGCGTTCGGATTTTTTCTTGCATTTTTGTAGTTGATTTCGGCGATTTTTGCGAGGTGTTTGTTATCCAGGCCGAAACGTTTGTCGTATTCGTCGCCGAGTTTGCCGAATAGTTTGGGGAAGGGAAACTCAATGCCAGCGCATTCTTTTTCATACCAGGCTGCGGTTCCGAGAAAGTCACCACCTTTTTTAGGGTCAGCGGTTTTCATTTGCTCGACGCCTATCAGCAGAATTAGGTCGTAAATTTCAGCCTGTATATAAGCTACAGCCGCCAGTGCCGCAGCCGAGCCTGAAGCGCAGGCGGTCTCGAATCTGCAGGTCGGCAGGGAAGAAAATGCAGGGTCGAAATCGACAAAAAATGAGCTAAGGTGGGCCTGATTGCAAAATAGCTCTGCTGCAAAGTTGGCAATAAAGGCTGCATCGATTTGGGCAGGTTCTATTTTTGTGAAGTATGACGCCCCCTGGTAGGCTTCACGCATCATAGCAGAGATGTGTTTATTTTCCCTTGCCCAGTTTCTTGCGAAATCTGTCTGGTAACCGCCGAGTATGTATACTTTATCTTTTCTCATTTCTTTCAGACTGTTTTTAGATTATCGCGCGACAAAATATTTTCCTGAGTTCAGAAGCTGAAGGACCGGTTTTTCGATACTGTAGAAGTTGTCAGGTACTTTCAGCCCCTTTTCCTGCAGCATTTTTGCCACCTCATCGTTGCCGCCGAGCAGATTGATTATCAGGCTGGGAGGCGCCCAGTGGTAACCTGCCGTCATTACTTTATCAATTCCTTCAATACCTATCTGATGGTCAGTGACTTCCCCTATTCGATTATAGGCATAAGAGATATACGTGCAAAGGATGCCTCGTACGATTTCAGCTTCTCGGCCGGCAGCGGTTTTGATTACATCAAATGCCTGCTGATACATTCCGAGATGAATCAGGTTTTTTACGTGTTCGACAAAACCTATATGTGGTTTTACAGCAGGTGTATATTGACCTGAGTTTGGGTCGTAAAAAGACAATCTTTCACCTTCGAGTTTTTTGTAGAAGCCGGCTTTTGTCTTGTTGCCGAGCAGTCTATTCTCTATCATTTTGTCGATATAATTCGGCAGCACGAAGCTGTCGTGCATTTCGTCATCTGTATTGTCACGAAGATTTTTAATAATTGCTTTGTGGATATCCAGTCCTACAAGGTCAAGAGTTGCGAGAGGCGGCATAAGTCTGCCGGTATATGGCCCGATTAGGTAGTCTGTCATTTCCGTACCGTATTCGCTAACAAGCTCTGTTATCTTGCTGAATAACAGAAAAGCAACTCTGTTGCCGGCAAAGCCGGCTATGTTTTTGACCGGTATGACCTCGCGGTGGAGCTTAGTTTTAAGAAAATTTTTCATAAAATCGAACAGATGCGGCTCTGTCCGGTCGGTTGCGGCGATTTCACAGGCAAGCATTTTACCGGGCGGATTATAGAAATGTGTTGAAAGAAAATTTTTTCTGAAAAGTTCAGTTCTGCCTTGTGTGAGAGCATCCAAGGGCAGGCTTGAAGTAGTGGAGCTGACAATGGTTTCCGGACGAAGGTATGTTTCAATTTTTTCATATATTTGTCGTTTGATGTTTATATCTTCGGTGACAGCCTCAATAACCCAGTCGGCCTCTTCCATCGCAGTCTCAAGAAGTTTGTCATACTCTCCGCAGATAATGTTTCTTTTTATGACTTCAGAGCGTGCCTGAGCAACGGCTTTCTGTGCGCCTTTTTTAGCATGTTCTTCTGACCGGCTTAGAAAATAAACCTTTATTCCCTCCTGTGCGATAATTCCGCCGGTTAAACTTCCTATGGTTCCACTCGAGCCAAGGACAACAGCCGTTTTCACTGTCTCAATCATTAAATAACCTTTGTTTGTTTTTTCTTCCGATTGTTTCTATAGACTGCATCACCAAGGATGATATACACTATTCACAAGGACAACTTGGCTATTTTTTGTAAGTCTTCGGGTTTTGAGAAACGAAGGCTTATTTGAAATTGGTTCTGAGCAACTCGAAATCGCTTAGTATTTGTTTTTCGTTGTTGCTTATTGTTTTATTCCGGATATGCTCAAAACCTAACTTTTTAAGTAAAGCGGTACTTGCTTTATTTTCTTTTTTAACGGTAGATTGTATTTTTTTCAGTCCAAGCTTGTCAAATCCCCAGTTTATCAAAAGCTTTGAAGCTTCAGTACCAATGCCTTTTTTCCAGCAATCTTTTTCACCAATGATTATATAGAAGACGGCAGATGATTCTTTTTTGTTGATTTTTCTAAATCCGATACAGCCGATTGAACGGGCCTGTAATGTTTCAATTACAAAGTCATATCTGTGTTCATTTCTGATTTTTTCGAACCATTCGAGAGTTTTTTTAAGATTTAGTGGTTCATTTAGAATCAAGTATTTATTTATTTCCGTTGCGTTGAACCATTGTACTCTTGTTTCGAGGTCTTGTTCTTTCAAAGGTCTTAAGCACACATTATGGCCGGTAATTACGACATCTTTTTTCGGAAATAATTGGATTTCTTTACTTGTTTCTGCTTGTCGGAATGAGTATAAGATTTGTATTTTTTGAAATTCTGGGTGTTTTGCGTAGAATTCATCTTTGAGGACACTGTATTTGTGGACGTTATAAAATTTTCCGTCCTTGTAGTAATCGTCTCTTGATGTCCCATCGAGGACAAAACCTACTTTTTTGCATACGGCGATGCTGGCGGGATTGTTTTCAAGAGCAGTTCCGAGCACTCTGTGCAGTCCGAGTGCTTCGAAGCCGTAATGTATCGCCAGCAACTCTGCCTCCAGGCCCAGTCCCCTTCCCCAATAATCTTTTTCTCCGATGACTATATATAGCAGGGCAGAACGATTATTTTTGTTGATATTTTTCAGCCCTATGACGCCTATTGGTACGGCGTCGATTGTTTCAATGACCATATCAAAGCGATTTGTATCTTTCTGTATCTTCTCGAACCATTCATAGGTTTTGTCAAGTTCGAGCTTTTCGGGCAGAACCAGCGTTTTGTTAACGTCAGGGTCGTTATACCAGCGGACTTTCAGCTCCATATCGCTTTTGACTGTTGTTCGAAGCTGAATGTGCTTGCCCTTGATGAGTACTTTTTTTTCTTCCATAACCGGTGAAGCCTGCTTTGATTTCTAACTTTTGTTTATTGTTTTTACTTCAGGTTTCTTCAAATCAAAAGGCGGCCCGTTTTTTTCATAATCATAATAAACGTTTTTGCGTCTTATTACAACCCAGATTGTCTGCAGCAATATTTTGAGGTCCAGCCATAAGCTGAAGTTATCGACGTATTCGACATCGTATTCTATGCGCTTCGACCAGGGTATGCTTGCTCTTCCTTTGACCATTGCCAGACCGGTAATGCCGGGTTTGACTTCCAGCCGTTTTTTTTCAAATTCACCATAATACTCCAGATGCTGCGGCACTGTCGGCCTCGGTCCCACGAAAGATATGTCACCTTTTAAGACGTTGATTAGCTGAGGGATTTCATCAAGGCTGGTTTTTCTTAAAAAAGTGCCTACAGAGGTAATCCTGGGGTCTTTTTCGGTGACCGAGAGACCTTTTCCAATATTTATAGCACCGACAATCATAGTCCTGAATTTGTAGAGCTTAAATATACTTGCATCTTTTCCCAATCTGTCCTGACGAAAGAAGACTGGCCCTCTGCTCGTAAGTTTTATAGCAATTGCAATGCACAGAAAAACTGGCGAGCTTAAAAGTAAAGCAATAATGGCGGCAATAACATCGATTGAACGCTTAATCACAAGCTGAATTTTTTTTGCTAAAGAATTTTTATTCATTTTTCGATTATCTGTGCCTGTTTTAGAATTTGCCGTATAACCGAAAATTAAAAGAAGTTGTTTTATTGTGTTCGCCATATTCTGATTGTTCCACCTTGGCGCATGTCGGAAGTAGCGAGGAATCGGCCATCAGGTGATAGAACCACACCGCTTGTTATTTTATGGCCGGGATGCCTGCTGAAGATGTTTTTGCCGCTTTCGCGTTCCCAGACGTTGACATTATCGGCGAAGTTGGCTGCGATGAATCTTCCATCTGAGCTTATAGCAATATTCTGTACGGGCGCGGTGCTTTGCTTTTTGGCAGTCGGCGGCCTTAGACGATTTATGACCTTGCCTGAATAATCGAGCTTGTATAAGGTGCTGCTGCTGTCTCCTGCATAGATGGACTCATTTTCCGGTGAAAAGGCGACGGATAAAAATGGTGTTGAATCGGGCAGAGTCTTTTCCCAGAGCTTTTGCTTTTGTTTGAGCTCAATAAGGGCCAGCCAGCCAAGTTTATTTTTTTCTCCGGCAATAGCAACAAAATCTCCATTATTGGATAAAGCCATAGCTTGCGGTTTTCCGTCATCTAACTTTTCAATTGTGATTGTAGAGACCCTGTTTGTTTCAAGTATGACGGATAGAAGTTCGTAATGTGTCACGATGGGCCGCTGCTCGTAAGTTTCAGTAAGCAGGAGGACAACTGTGTTATTTTCCGGGTTAGTAGCCAGGTATTGCGGTGTTTTATCTGAAGCAAGCGATATTTCCTTGAGCTTTTTGTTTTCTTTAAGACTGGTAGCTACCACAGCTTTGGGATTTTTTTGCAGGGAGACGACAAATTCATTATCGAGCAGGATAGCCTGAGGTGATTTTGTAATGCCGACCTGCGGTTCTTTAGACAAGTTGTTCCAGTCGCAGACATAGATTTTGTTATCCAGGCTGGCTGCAACCAGAAAATTGCGTGAGGTGGAGAGATTTATTATTCCATTATTGAAGGGCAGATTGATTTCCTTTACAAGGACCGATTTCTTGTTAGCAATGAACATTATGATAACAATTGCAATAAGAACCACAAAAAATGGAATAACGTAAGGTTTCTTTTTTTCTTCGGCGCCAGCCATATTATAATCCGGATCAGAAAATAATTTAGTATAGCAAACTTGTTGTATTATTCGCCTAAAATTCTTTCGTATAGCTTCATATGTTCGCCAATTAGCCTTTTGGAATTGAAGACCTGCTTGGTTCGTTCGTGCCCCATTCGTCCGAGTTCCGTCCGCAATTCAGGGTCTCCCAATAGTTTTAACATCGCTTCAGCAAGCTGTTTGTAATTGTCTTTCTCTACGAGCAGCCCAGTAACGTTATTAACGACCGCATCAACACATCCGGTGACCTTTGTGGCAATCACCGGTAAACCCATTGCGCCGGCTTCTAAAGGGGTATAAGGAAATCCTTCGCGCCGTGTGGGCAGAACGAAAATATCCATAGCTGAATAGTAAGGACAGATATCGTTAGCATATCCTCCGTAAACAACGCGGCTGTTATTTGTTATACTCTGCTTTGTTTGCTCATCAATCGTTTCGCGGATAGTCTCAAAAGTCCCCATCAGTAGCAAATAGACATTGTCCAATTTTCTTTGAACCATCTCGAATGCATCAATTAAACAATTGATTCCCTTATCTGGAACGATTCTTCCCACGAATCCTATAACTTTTGCATCCTGAGGTATGTTAAGCTTTTCCCTGGTCTGCCTGCCTAGCAAAGCCGTTTTTTCGGAAGTATGAAACTTTTTTAGATTAATTCCGCAGGCAGTCCCATCACCAAGAATCTGCATTTTAGATTCTTTGCATAGTTTTTCCTTGAGAACTTGTTCTTTTAGGCTGTGGCTGACCACAAGCACTTTTGTAGCTAATTTACACACTAACCACTCGGATAAGTAGAGAAGTTTTTTTTTCAAACCGGTGGAGGTTTCAGAAACCAAACCGTGAATCGTGTACACGCGGTTGGAAGTGCCTGCCAGAAAGGCTGAGATTATACCGATAAGTCCCCCTTTTGGCGTATGTGCATGCACAATGTCGTACTTTTCGCTCCTGAAATGTCGAGTAAGCTTGCCAATTGCCGCCAGGTCTTTTACTGGCGATATCTGACGGGTTATCTCGACCGGGAAAATTCTACAGCCAAGTTGCTCCTTAAAATCATTAAGATGCGGCCTATCTGAACTGGCAATGGTCACATCTACAGACGAGCCTTTTAATTGCCTTATCAAGCCGCCGTAAAATCCCCAAAGTGTTCGCGGCACAGCTGACACCATGCAGATTTTAAGACAATGTCCCGAATGTCTTTTCACTTAAACTCCCTTGCATGCTCTAAACGAACTCGCGATATAGCGACCCAGTTTCCTGCTTGCATTTTCACGCGTGATAAGCAATTAGAAGAACCACTTTATCCAACATCAAGTCTCAATTCACTCGTCCAGCCGCCTTTGAATTTCTTCGCCGTCCCGGTGCCCCGCCGCAACCAACTCGAAAAGTCTCACATACTTTTTGGCAATTTTCTCCATATCAAAATTCTCTATTATGCGCAGCCTTGCTGCTGCGCCCATCTTACGGCGCAAATCCCCATCCTCAGTCAATTTGACTATTTGCCCGCCGAAATCTTCGACATTGCCAAATTCAACTATGAGACCTGAGACTCCGTTCACAATAACTTCGTTTGCACCACCTACATCCGTCGCCACACACGGCAGTGACATAGCCATGGCTTCCATCAGTGCTCGGGACATGCCTTCCTCTCGGGACGGCAGAACAAAGATATCGGAGCAGGACAGCACAGGCCGAACATCCTCAACCAAACCCAAAAAGGTTATTTTATCAAAAGCACCGATTGACCTGACCATATTCTTTAGTTTTGATTTGAGTGAACCTTCGCCAATCCATACAAAATGAGCATTCTCAAATTCTTCCAGGAATGCTCGTATTACTTCTACATAAAAGTCGTGTCCCTTCTCGTACCTGAAATTCGCCACCGTCGTTATTATGACTTTATCCGCAGGTAAGCCAAAACTCTGCTTGTTGACATCTCTATACCTGCTTCTATCAAACTGCTGCGAGCTTATGCCATTTTTGATCACAACCATCTTGTCACTGGAGAGTCTTTCTCGTGTTGTGAACACCCGGCCGACAGCGTCACTGTTCGAAACAAAAAGGTCACATTTTCCCTGCGTCAGGCGATCCAGCCACGTATGGTGCCAATTGCGCAAGTTGCCTACCTCCCTTAACCCGGTGATGAGCGGCACGTTTTTGAAAAAAGGTTTTAAAAGGCGCAAAAGCACGCTGGCACGAAGGCCAAAAACAAGCACTATATCGTATTTTCCGCGCCGAATAGCGTTAGCAAGTTGTGCGAGGCTTCTTGGGCTGATGAATCTACTATTGCCGTAAAGCTCTCTGTAAGAAAGCTTAGCCTCAAGAGCGGCTTTCTTCATCAGCGAGCCACGCCACGTATTCATTATGTCGACAGCGCATCCGATCTTCTCAAGATACGGCGTCATGGACAAAACGAACGTCTCTGTTCCTCCGATAGCAGGATTACTCATGATACTGAGTATCTTCAGCACACAGTTCCCCTATATCATCATGATTTACGATAAATGTTCTTGCGGGCGTATAACAAGATTGGCCAACAACAGCAATCAGTTTGTGCGGAAGGCTTTTATGGCAAAATATGACGTAGTCAAATACAAAAGCAAAAAATTATCAAGAAGTCTGCTTATCAGACCACAACTGCATGTCAGGGATAGTCGCCGGGTCGGAAATATCCATCGCCAGGTCGCGTGTTCAAATCCCACACTCTCCAGAATCTTCACCCACAACTGGGGCGTTTGGTGCTTAAGCCACGCGGTCTTCGGTGCGTTAGGATTTGGTATGCCGAGCTTATCTGACAACCAGGAAAAAGCGTTCTCTCTGCTACAATCGGTGATCATCAAACTGCCGCCGAACTTAAGCGGGGCAAATATCTTTTTGAATAACTCTTGGTATGTTCTCACTGCCTTTTCATCCTTGTGAAGGCGAATGCAGGCATCTTCGTTCAGGTGGTTTATGGTCGCAATCGCCGCGACCAGGTCAAACGAATGAGGCGGGGCATCATAACCCTGAATCGTTTCGGTGGACAGAGAGATGTTCTTCAAAGCAAGGCTCTCTACGTTATTGGTGAATTTCGCTCTTGCGTCACTATCTGAACCAGCTGCTTACGGCTCCAGAGTAACGATGGATTCAGCGCCTCGGAGACCGAGAAAACAGCTTACCAGTTCACCTCCAGCTCCGATTTCCAGAATTTTTTTGCCTTTAATATTCGTATCACTGAAGACTTTCTCGAAATGACCGATACGCCTGCGCATACATGCCGGCGACATATTCAGCTTCGCCGCCAAAACGCTGTAGTCAAGATTCCCGGTATCCGTGAGCATACTCTTCTTTTTTCGCTTACGTGCCTGCCGGGCTACGCCTCATGTTGGCCCTGATTTGCCTTTACTTCCTCAAAATCCCTCGAGTAGCTGGAAGCTGCTCTTGCCGGAACTCTCAGAAACTCCCAAATACTATAGAAGCCTATCAGCAAGTTATAGAATACGCTGCTCAATCGCACGAGTTTACGCGTAAGAACTGCTCGCAGAAACACCGCACCGAAAAACAAAAGCAGGAACTGCCACCAGAGTTTCAGCGCTATCGAGACAGCCAGTCCTGCCAGCAAGGCTACAGCCAGCACCACAGGCTTGGCAACCTCCCAAGATTCACTTAAGTATCCATGAGCAATGGCATTGCGAAGTATTTGCCCCGGCCCCCTGATGAATCCTATCTTCCAGCGCCTGATAATCTCACCCGGATACAAGATCGAACACTTAGGAGTGTCGACTGTACATTGATCGCTCTGTACCAGCCGGCTGCCAGGCATATAGTGACGTAACCTGATGGCCAAGTCCACTTCTTCCAAACATCTCACGAAAGGGTTCCAGTTGCCGGCAGACTCAAGTGCTCTTCGCGGCACTATCGGTGCCCAACTGCCGCTTATTTGGCAAACCGTCCTAATGACCCCCAACTGCTCCACTTTCGCTGGAACTGTCCCCCCATTATGCTGACTGCCGCGAAACGTACCTGAAAACATAACGATCGAAGTATCACGCATCATCAACTCAATCGCTGGCTCAATCCAGCCGGGGGCAACGATGGAATCGCCATCCACAAAAATAATAAAGCGTCCATGCGTTACCAAACTGCCTACATACCGTCCTGCTGCAGGACCGGGTGGCTGTGTTTTGCCTAATTTAAAGACCTTCACCCCTTTAGACAAAGCAATTGAAACAGTTTCGTCAGTTGAACGCGAGTCAACATATACAATCTCTGTTCTGGGAATGTTGGCGGTTGCGGACTTGACACTTTCGATACATTGACCTATTATCCGAGCCTCATTTAGCCCTATGATGACCGCCGATAACAATATATCTGCTTTTTCTTCTTCGGTCTTTATTTGAGTATCCTTAAGCTCGGAAAGGTACAAATCTCCCTTACCAGTCCGCATAGTAAGATAAACTATCGGCATATTCGTCTATAATGTCAATCTGAGCCGTCTGCTCCTCTTCATAGAATTCAGACGCAATGCTTCGTAAATAAACGCTGGCGACAAGCAGGACAACAGAAATGGTAAAGCCTTCACGAGCCAAAGCAAAACGTACTTTACCGTTAACAATGAGCGATTGGACTGCATAGAGAAGCGAGAACAAAGCCAACGATTTGTGGTAGGGAAAGCACTTTCGAGCATGCCATAAACAAACAATATAGAAGCTGAGCATTAATGACAAGCCAACAATCCCTATTCCATAAGTGTCAAGTATGTACCCTGGGTCTGCACTGACAAAATACCGACTACCTTCAGCTCTTGATGATGTTGAATTGCCAAAAAGGAACACGCCGAGGTCTGTTGGCCAGTCGTGTAGATAGTCATCGATTAGTTTTCCTGGCGCTCCGGTCTGAAGGCCGGTTCCACCTTCCTCGTATGGCTTAAGCAGAGTCATCAAACGTTCTTTTTCACCTGTGAGGTAGGTTTGCACTTCAGCACTCGGAGTGATAAGCGCTACAGCGATAGCTAATATTAGTGCAGCCGCCCCGAGCTTTAGAAATAGTGTAACAGCACGTTTTCTTGCATAGAGCAACACTATAGGCATAAAAAGTATTAATATGATAGTACCGGTACGGCCGCTGATAAATATTGAAAATCCGATGATGACAAGGGCCGCACTTCCAAGAATAGCCTTATATCCGCGTAGTTGTCCTATAACCAGCGGAAAGAGCAGAACTCCAACGCTTTGCACGAATGAGAGCGTGTCGAGTGCAACAGTAAGGCCGCCAACACGCTTGCCGGCAAAAAACGCGGGGCCGCTTTTTGTTGCCATCGTTACCCCCAAAATATTAAGTATGAAGAACCGCAAGGGAGGCACGAAATACATCAATAACATAATTGTGGCGTGGGCTGCAATGGCCCAGTACAAGTGCAATAAAAGTTTATCGGCCATACCATCATAATACTTCCTGTAATAAAGACGTATCAAAGCATAGCTGCCTAAAAATTGAAGCGATGTACGTCCAAACCTTAACAGGTAATATGTATTAAAGCCGGGATTGATAACGACAATCAGCAGAGAGTAGAGAAACAAAACCGCAAAGAACATCATAAGCCAAGAACGCAGACGGCGTACTGCAAATGGCTCTATAGCACCAACCGTAGACGCTCGGATAATAAGAAGGATTGAAACGAATGAGATCATTTCTCCCCACACTCCGATCTTGGGAGCATATATCATTAGAAATAAATATATCGCCAGCACCATAATGAATTTGCCTTTTCAGAAAATTATAGTTTTAACAGCACGATTTCAGGATGACGACTTTTCCAGTATTCTTTTTAAAATCCGGCCTGAATCCATAGCCAACTTGCGAACTTCAGGCATCTGACTTTTAAGATGTTTTCTTATATCTTTCGATTTCCGCAACAGCTCGACAATTTTATCGGCGATGGTGTCAGGGACTAATTCATCAGACGAAATGCAGTAATCCGTATGGCCGTAGATGTCCTGATTGAGACCTTTAGCCTTTACGCTGTATGCCAGGCTTAATGTAGGGACACAGCAGGATAAAGCAGCAATGGTCGAGTGCATCCGTGCCCCTGCAAATGCCGCCATTTTGCCGATAATCCACTTGGTCTCGGCGGCGTTAAATACAGGTGGAATCAGAACAACACGCTCTTTTTCATATGCTACGGCCGCCAAAACGCTCTTCATGAACAGATAGTCGTCATTTGTCGCAGTAGCCGTTACGTGTGGAATCAGGTATATTCTGCCGTCTGTTTTTTCCAGTATTTTGCTGATAATATCTGTACAAAGACTTGTCCAGCTGCTCAAATCACCATTCGGCAGGAATCGACTCATAAGAGGACTCAGATTCAATCCCACGGCACCGGCGTCTATTTCAGGTATGCCTTCCTTTTTCACCGGCTCAGCTGGCTCCACCAGAAAGGCAGGGTCCGCAACGCGGTGAACATTTTCCGTCAATCCAAGCCCGGCCAAATACTCGATTGTCAGGGTCTCCCTGGCGAGGATATGGACCTTACGCAGGTGGTCGGCCATATATTTTTCATATCGGGGCCTTGCACTGAAAGGCCCGACCGATGCCGCCCATATAACCAGAGGTTTGCCTTTTTCTACAACAAGGTCATCTAAATCTGTGCAGGTTTTGGGCAGCGACTTGTAATCCATAGAATAATTATCACCGCCCACGGCCAAGACCGCCTGGGCCCGGCCTAAAAACGGCTTTAGGTCTTTGTACACGATATGTTTGACTGCCGCGGGAAACGCTACGTTGAGCGATTTGGTCAATAACCACATTAAATCGAACCTTTTCTTTACGGTTCGCATCCTCTTGTGTGTTATTGCCGAATCCGTTTCTTCGAGGCACTGCCGCTTGAACTGCCTGTTATTTTTGTAATGACTGACTACTAAAAATCGCGGCTGATCAAAGAACTCACGGAGTATACGGACGGTGCCTCTGATAATAGCTTCACTTCCGCGATTATAGTAACCTGCGTTACCTGCAAGGATAAAGAAACTGAAATCTTTCATTTGATATTCTTCTAAGAAGGCCTGCCAAAATCAAAATCTCCTGGGGCGAACAGTAGCTACCTGGTGAAACGACAATTGTCTGGATCATATCTTACACGGAAATCAATATTCAATCTGTTGATTAAGTCCACCTCCTCATCAGATAATTGAAAGTCGCAAATACCGATGTTTTCTTTGAGCCTAAGAAAATGTGAAGATTTGGGAATCGACATAACGCCCTGTTGGAAATCCCATCTGAGGATTATTTGAGGTACCGTTTTATTATGGTGTTTGGCTATGGCTATCAAGTTTTCATTCTTTATCAGTTTATCATGCATTCGTGCCAGCGGTGTGTAAGCTTCAACTTGGATGTTCCTGTCCCTACAGAACTTCACTAGAGCAACCTGGGAGAGCAACGGATGCAATTCAACTTGATTTACCGCTGGTACAACATCAGTACATTCTAACAGGCTCTTCAAATGATGTTGGTGAAAATTACATACACCAATGGCTCTGATTAAACCTTCCTTGTACAAAAGCTCCATTTGTTTCCACGAAGACACAAAAAGGTTGGGAACCGGCCAATGTATTAGATACAAGTCTAAATACTTGATTCCTATCAAACTCAGACTCTTCTGCAGTGCTCCTCTAATATCTCCACTGCGCTGGCCGGCGTTACTGAGCTTGGTAGTAATGAACAACTCTTGACGGGGATGACCAGAGATTCTTAGGCCTCGCCCAAACCATTTTTCATTACCATAAGCCGAAGCCAAGTCAAAACTGCGATAGCCCAGCCTGATGGCTCTGCGGATTAATATGGCCAATTTCAATCCATTTAGAGGCCACGTACCCATTCCGAGCATGGGCATTTCAATTCCATTGTTCAATGTGGCATTAGTCATTTCCATTGGACATTTTCTCGAACAACCTTGGCGGGAACACCGGCAACTAAACAGCGTGCCGGCACATCCTTGGTTACAATTGAACCGGCAGCAATGATCGCACCGTCGTCAATAGTAACACCTTTCATAATGATAGCTCGGTTGCCAATCCACACATTGTTACCAATAAATACTTCCTGTGTCATCTGATGAGTCGGGCCGATGAGCTGATGGGCATCTGTGTCGCGAATAATTACGTCCCGGGCTATGGCGCAGCCGTAGCCTATAGTAATCTTCTTGAAACAAACGATCTGAACACCTGACGTACAGTAGCCGCCGCTCAAGATCAATTCTCCTTTATCAAAAACACGAATATCCGAGCCACTTGCAATCGAAAAAGAACCATTAATGGTGATACTCGAATTCTTACCCAAGGAAAAGCGTGTTTCACGTTTCGATTTTCGGTTTTCTTTTGTTCCCAGAATCAATACTCCATTCATAATTATCCTGGCGCTTCTGTCTATGATTATACGACAGTAGGTAGTCGGGACAAATCCTAAACGCAGCTTACCTTGTGTAGCTCTGCGAAGCATGTTGATGTAGATGAACTGCCACCATACCAAAGGATGGTAACCTATTAGCTGCAAGAGTCGCAAAAATTTTCGTAACCCATTTATGATCCCGGTTGTACACCGATGAATGATTTCGGAAAAACGCCCCGGAACAGGAAAGTATTTTTCGGCCAACTCAGCAAAGGACATAGCATCCAGATCTTCAAAAAACTTTTTACGTTCAGGCTTGTATTCCAGGGAGTCAAACAAAGCCGGATTACCTGCCAAGGCGTCCCTTATGGTCAGCTCTTTTGAAAATACCTTGTCGGAAATCTCACCGAAGAACCTGGCTCCTTTCTCCGAATTAAGGAGTATTAAAGAGGTCCCGTGATCATTATCTAATTCTGGGTGGTGTCTTTCTATTCCCCAAAAGTCCGCCAAAGTTATGTCTGCCTGCCGCGGTAGAGCCTTAAATTGGCAGTTGTAACAACAGGGGCGGGCGAAACTGTTCGTGGTAAGATAGCCCCGCATAAAAAGATCGTGATCGCGGTCCTTAATATAAGTTTTACGGTTGGCAAAATCAATCCGTGTTGCAAAACGGTGCCACCCATAAGTCTTATTTTTAAACTTAATTTTCGCTGGGCGTGCTCCATATTGTCGCCCCAACATATCCATATACTTCAGGAACACTTTAGGCGAATTAACTCCCCTGCAAATAAAATCGCAAGTAACCAGGTTTTGATAATCTTTCCCCAAGACGGCGTAAAGGGCCGCAATTTGACAAGGGGTGGCACAAATTAAAACCTTTTTTCCTTCTTCCAAGATATGTTTGATATTATTAAAAATTTCGCCACTATAACTCTGAAGATATTTAGAACTTCTTATTTGATCAAGCTTACGTTCGTCGTTGGTTACAATATGAGAGACAGTGTGGTCTTCCAGGAACACTGCTCCGGCCACATAGCCGCCAACAGAAAACATTTCATTGGCCAGGGCAGAAAATACGCCGCCGGAAGTACTGTCCAGACGGATGGTATCATCAGTATTCCATGCGGCTAAAACCCGTGGAGATTTGAATCTCTCCACGGTAACAATGTGGCCTTCAATAAGAGGACAAACATCCTCACAAAGTCCGCAGTTGTTACAGGAACTTTCATCGACCCGGGGATACCAAAAGCCCTCTTTATCTGATAACATAGTGATAGCATTGTTAGGGCACACATTCAGACATGCGCAACAGCCGGTACATAAGTCTTTGTTTGTTATTTTTATCATATGCCTAACCAATCATTGTTTTCTGAAAGCCATTTTTCGGTTTTCTTCCGAAATCAAAGTTTCTCTTACCTGAACCATTCAATCGACAGAGGTACTATTTCCCACATAATTATTTTTGTCTTAAGACAAGCGACCACAGTAACGTTCTGTCCTCTTGGGTCAAAATTATCTGGTAAGACAGCACACCATAAATCAAAGCTGCAACTACAGCTACAACCGACAGCCTGGGAAGCGACGCCAAATCGTATGTCCGGCTCAGGGCTAACGCGCCCAGCGATAAAAGAGCGGCCATTAGAAAACCCGGAATGGTTTCTTTGATGAACGATGTTTTCGGCTGGTTTGTGATTATCGCAGTATAAATTGGAGTAAAGAATAGATTCTTCCCGGCGAAGCACAACGATAGCGCCAAGGCAACGCCGTAAATCCCTAAGTTGGTATAATGCACCAGTGCTATGGACAAGAGTACGTTTATGATACCAATGATAAACGTAACCAGAGCAGGAACCTTCACCTTATCCAAGCCCCGATGTATAGAACCCATTGGCCTGACTGCAACGGTTACCAGCAAGGGAGCGATTAACAGCCATACTAAAGGCCATAAATCTGTGAACGAGGGCAGCCACCACCTCAATATAGGTTGTGCCAGCCCGCACAGCAAGCCGACTGGAAGGCCCATTATCAACACCATAAACTTTACGGAGCGTCGTATCTGGATTGCCAGAACAGCCGTTTGCTCACGGGCGATGTACTCATAAGCGATGGGTGTAAAGACATTGCTGATAGACCCCGCTAATGCCACCAGCAACGTTACCCACTGAGCGACGGGGGCATATCGGCCGACCTGTTCGGGACCCAGAAAAAGATTTATTATAATCAAGCTGGTACCGAGATATAAAAGTATACCAACCTGATTGACGGTTATCCAGGCGCTCATGCGGGTCATTTGGCGAAAAGCGCCCCAGTCAAACAGCTTGCGGTTGACCCGCAGCTGCGGGGTCAGCCATCTGGCCAGCATTACCGAGCAGACTAGGAAAAATATCGCCATCGAAAGATAAGACAATCCGAAATATTTCAAAGACGGCGATAAATACGTAAAACAAAGCACTATAACAGCCACCCGCAAAAACCGGCTGAGGATATCCACTGAGTTGCTCAGGTCGAAGCGGTGCCTGATAAACGCACTGGCAATAAACGGGCTTGTAACCGACATAATAAATGACGACAGGAGCACCAGGAAAAACAGCCAGCTCGTATCTGCTTCAAAACCGGCCGGCACCTGAAATATTCTGGAAAACAAGAGCGCGATAATGACAACCGGAACAAGCAGTATCCCGCACAATACCGTCAGGGCGGACAAGGCGCTGTTGAAATAAAGGTTACTTTTCTCTATTTCATCTCTGCCCAGATGAATGGCGACAAATCGGGTAACGGAATTGGCGATAGACCTCGTGAAAAGGTCGAAGTAGGCAATAAACGAAATGACCAGAGCAATCATACCGTATAATCCCAGGCCGAGGTGTTTTATCAGGTAGGGGATGAGCCAAATGCTGATTGCGGCGTTCACAAACACAACCAGTATGTTGGTGAACACGTTAACTAACAACCGTTTTTTCGCTTCGCTTTCAGCCTGCATTGCTCTGAAATTTCCCAGAGATTACCGTTGAAGCGTAATCGTATCAGGGTCTTTGTGTTTCAGCTACATGCTCGTTCACTCGAAGGGCGATGGTCTTGGTTTTTCCGCCCAAATCCATTTTTGCGCCGAACCGATTGTACACATCGATGTTGCCGACGATATCGTAAAGGCCTTTGCCCCGTTCGGTAGCCGTCAGGAATGGACGCTCTTTGTCATCGTGCACGGAGCAATCGACAAACTCCACCCCACCGAATCTGCGGGCAAATTTCTCCCTCCTAAGGAAAAAATGAATCGGAGATGAGTTCACATTATTATCCAGATAAGTTGTTGTTTTAATTTTGGCTACATTTGACAACTTACAATTATCAAATCGCAAAAGAGCACTATCCGGCGACTTATCAAAAATATATACACCGGGCGAATTTAAGTCCTCGACCGTACAATTTTTGAACTCAATCAGACCTTTCGGGCCATCATCGTTGACTGCACCTACTATCATACCGGATTTGCCACATCGGCTGACGTAACAATTCACGAAAAGGATGGAAACATTCTTAGACTTTCTTTTAAGTTTGTTCAGATACACTGTCAGGCCGGAACCAGCGTTGTCCTGTGATACGCAGTTACTGATTACCACGTTAACAAGGCTGTCAGTTTCGACATCTGGCTCAATATCAATGCCCGCCGACGGCGGTGTACCATTTGTGTTCTTAAATACACAATTTTCGACGAGCAGATTTTCCACAGAAATAACACTCATGCCCTGACGATAATTATTATCGAAGATACAATCTCGTATCACTACATTTCTGCAGGGCACACCCTTTTTTAATGCGCCCAGGAAAATACCATCCCCGCCGCTGTCTTTTAACGTAAGGCCAGATACTTTAATATCGCTGCAGCAATAGAAAGCAATCGCCATTCTCCATTCCGATCTCGGATACGGCGGCTTTGTGTAATCGTTTTTCCGCATGCGCAGTGTAGCTCCATAGCCGCTCAATGTAATATTCTTTTTTCCGTTTGCACTGAGAAGGCAATGGTTTTTGTGTTGAAATTCCCCTTTCTTTGCGGTAACAATGACTCCCGGCTCGAAAACAATTTCCTGATTACTGGTCAATTTTATAGGCCGAACAATCCAATCGCTGCCCATATATGGGACAATTACTTTACCTGTACCTGAATTGATTGCTGCCTGCAGCGAATCTGTTGAGTCTTCCTTGTCAAAGCCCCACCAGGCTGCATTTGCAGTAGTTTCTTTTCCAGACAATACTCTTGCAACCATTTCCGGGTTTTTAAGATTGATTGGCACCTTTAAGTTGTTTGTTCCAATTACCTGATAGGCGAAAAGGCTTACAAGGGTGCAGAAACATATTATTGTCAAACCAATTGCGAAGTTGGTTGAAAAAGGGTTCTTGTTATCTTTACTTTTTAGATGGTAAGGTTGGGCAGATTTTCGTATCATTTTTTAGGCCCTCATTCTCCTAAAATACCACAGCTTATGACATAGTAAGCGTTTTTTAATGGTATTGTCCTGTTACTGTGATAAAGGTTTATTCGTAATTAAATAAGCTCTGATGACAATGCAATAGCTTATTGTTTAAACTCTGTCCCCGTCGGCGGCGCAAGGAAAGAAATTCATCAGTCTTGAAACCGCTTTTTCTGGGCTCTTCCGTGAGGATTTTTTCATCTTTTATATAACGATTACTGTATAATTATTATAACATAAGTGTCGTCAAATAAAGAATATAGCTTTAATATGAGCTTTTTGCAACCGATAATATTAGCTCGTTTTTCAATAGAAAATTTACGTTTACAATGTCCTATAAGTTCGTATTTGAAGCTTTATTGCTGATGTCGAAAAATTGGGACTCTTAGCAGGCGTAAGCCCTTTAATTATATTAAGTTAGGCTCTTTTAAAAAATTTATGTTGTACTGTATTAGGCGTGTTTGGTCTTTTAGGTTTTTGTTGGTGTTTTGGTCCCTGAGGCACAGAATTGGTTTGGAAAAAGTGATTTTAATCGAAAAATCCGGCCAAATCTTACGGTGCCGGATAAGCGAAAAATGCTCAAAATCAGGTTTTTGTAAGTAAAACCGATTGTAAAAATGGCCGAAAAAAATCTTATGTTTGGAATTCATGTCCAAAGCAAATAAATGGGGATATAGGAATATATAACGAAGCTATTGGAACCCAGGAAAGAAGCTGTTTCAGTTTTAAGCCCGATAGTGACACTTGTTGCATATCTGTAAACTGGATTTTGCATCTGAGGCGGTGAAAAATTTTAACGTTTTTTGAAATTTTTTTAAGATGCTTGAGTTTAAGAACAGATTATCGATGCTTAAGATTAAATCAGATAAATGGTTATAGATAAATCGCCGATAAATTTAGGTGATTATTTATGGGAGAAAAGATTAAAAGGGACTCTTAGCTTTTTAGTGAGAAACTAAGGATTGAATAATATCAGCAGGATGTTGTCGGATTTTTAGTTTCCTGTTTGATATTGGTGTAGAGAATACAAGCTTTTATATAAAAGGCATTTTAGTTCAGGGAGGTTAAACAAGGGCTACCGAGAGGGTGGTTGCATGAATTGCGATAACGTGATTGCCGACAGGCCGAAGGATGTGGATAAAAAAGATTCTGTAGTATCATTTTTGGCTACGAGAAGGTTGCTGCTTCTGCTTGTTCTGCCTTTATCAGTTTTGTTTATCTTCTGTGGCTGGTACACCCTCCATATGTATGCAAAATTCAAAGTCACTGATAAACAGTATAACAGGGTGATGGAATTAAGCGGCTCTATTACTCACTATGATGAAGTGTTGACTATGTCTGCGAGAATGGCAGCGGCAACGGGCGAGCTTAAGTGGGAGCAGCGTTACAGATTATTTGAGCCTCAGTTGGATTCTCATATTAAGGAAGTTGTCAATATTGCTCCAAGAGATTTTATGACACAGGCCGTTCGACACACTTCTGTTGCAAATACAAAGCTTGTTGCTGTGGAGAACAAAGCATTTGAAATGGTCAGAAACGGAGATCTAAAAGCTGCCTTCGAGTTGCTCAATAGTCGCGAATACGAGAAGCAAAAGCAAATGTATAATAATGGCATCAGTCAGTTGACTGCTGCTATGCAAGGGTATATGGGAAGCGAAAATCATAAATACCATATTGTCTTATTGGTTACTGTCACTTTGTGGACTGTTTGTGCCTCATTTTTACTGTTCAGCTTTGTATTTATATTCCAGAAATACAAAATGGCTAAACAGGGAAAAGCCAGCGAGAAAATTGAAAGACAGAAAGAATTCCTTGATAATATCCTGGAGTCATTAACGCATCCTTTGTATGTCATCGATGCTGATGATTACACAATCAGGATAGCAAATTCGGCTGCATGCCAGGGGCGGTTGGCTGAGGGTATGAAATGTCATATGCTTTCTCATAAACAAAATGAGCCTTGCACAGGTCCTGACCATTTTTGCGTACTTGAGGAGGTGAAAAGAACAGGTAAGCCTGTTGTTGTTGAACATACACATTATGACGAAAATGAGAATGAACAATATGTCGAAGTTCATGGTTTTCCGGTTTTTGGTCGGGATGGCAAAATTTCTGAGATAATTGAATATTGTCTGGATATTACCGAAAAGAAACGAATAGAATCGGACCTTAAGCAGGCCAAGGAGCAGGCCGAGTTGATATTCAGGCTTGTCCCCAGCAGCGTTTTTACTGTTGATAAAAATAATGTTATTACAAGTGTTAATGAAAGACTATGTCAGCTGACAGGTTTTGCTCCTGAGGACGTAATTGGCAAGCCCTGTTCTGAATTTGCTCTTGAGCCTTGCTGTATAGAGTGTGGTCTTTATGCTCAGGATGTTGAAAAGCCTGTTATTGGCAAGGAGTGTAAAATTCGAACTAAAGCTGGACGTATGCTTACTATATCAAAGAATGTAGATTTTATTAAAGATTCTCACGGTAATATTATTGGCGGTATAGAGTCATTTGAGGATATTACAACAACCAAACGAATCGAGCAGAGACAGCAAAAACTTGTTGAAGAGCTTGAAAGTGTTAACCGTGAGCTTAGAGATTTTGCGTACATAA